>CAYQFN010000130.1:0-4947 GCA_964416685.1 uncultured Thermotogae bacterium
CTGCACGTCCATCGAGTCTTGATTCGGGGATCGGTTCGCTTCCCGGCGCGAATCTCGCCCTGATCTCCGTTCCCGGACAGTACGCCGCGCGCGAGGCACGGTTGGCACTGCGCAAGAATCTCAACGTGATGCTATTCTCGGACAACGTCGCGATAGAAGATGAGATTGCGCTTAAGAAAGAGGCGGTCGAGCGCGGCCTCCTGATGATGGGGCCGGACTGCGGCACGGCGATCATCAACGGTGCGCCGCTCGGCTTTGCTAACGCCGTGCGAAGGGGATCGATCGGGATCGTCGGCGCATCAGGGACGGGGATCCAAGAGATCTCATCATTGATCGATCGCTACGGGGCGGGGATCTCGCAGGCGATCGGGACCGGCGGACGCGATCTGCACGAGGAGGTCGGCGGGACGATGATGCTGTTTGGGATCGATGCCCTCGCAAGAGATCCTGAGACCTCGGTGATCGTCGTCGTCTCCAAGGCACCGGCGCGATCGGTCGCCAGCAAGGTGACAGCGCGCTTGGAAAGCATAGAAAAGCCGGTGGTGGTGCAGTTCATCGCAGAGACTGACCTGGTGACACGTGGGAACATCACCTTTGCCCCATCCCTTGCCGCCGCGGCGAGGATCGCCTGCGAGAAGGCGGGCGTGTCGATCACGTCCGATGGCGTGGAGAGCGACGCGCAACTTGAACGGATCGCCGCCGCAGAGTCGGAAAAGATGGGCCCGCAGCAGAAGCGACTTGTCGGCCTGTTTGGCGGCGGGACGCTGGCGCAGGAAGCGTGGCACCTGCTCAGTGCGGGCGGGGAGAAGGTGTACTCGAACGTCGCCCTCGACAAGAAAACGCAGATAGCAGGCGACGAACGGGTCGATGGGCACGTCCTTCTCGACCTGGGAGACGACATCTTCACGCGTGGACGGCCCCACCCGATGATCGAGCCGTCGCTGCGCGACGAACACGTCTACGCCCTTGCAGATGACGGCAGCGTTGCACTCCTCCTGTTGGATCTCGTCCTCGGCTACGGAGCGCATCCCGACCCGGCAGAAGGCCTCGCAACGGCGATTCAACATGTTAAGAAAGCGTTCGCTGAACGCGGGGGATACCTGTCAGTGGTGGCGTCGATCACCGGTACAAACGCCGATCCGCAGGGCTATTCCCGGCAGCGCGCCAAGCTCGAAGGATCTGGCGCGATCGTCATGGGTTCAAACGAAGAGGCGGCGCGGCTGGTACAAGCGATCCTCGCTAGAATCGCGCGGGAAGGGGGCAGATAGAGATGGCGAATGGAACAAACCTGTCCGTATTTTCCGAGAGGCTGCAGGTGATCAACATTGGCCTGGATGGCTTCGGTGAGACGCTGCAGGAGCTAGGTGTTCCGGTAGTGATGATGGACTGGCGCCCTTCTGCCGGCGGAGATCCTGAGCTGATCGGAATCATCGATTCATTGAGAAGCAATTTGGGCGATGGGTGGGTGGAGAGAGTCGCGCAGGCGAACAAAGAGGCGATCGAGCGTCTGCTGGCCGCCAAGCCGATGATAAAGGGAATCGGTATGGCGATCGATACTGTCCCGGGAATGAAGAAGAACATGATCCTCCATGCCGGTCCGCCGGTGACCTGGGCCAAGATGTGCGGGCCGATGCGCGGAGCGGTGATCGGCGGCTTAATCTATGAAGGCTTGGCCAATGATCCGCAGGAAGCTGAAAGACTTGCAGCATCGGGGGAGATCACCTTCGAGCCTTGCCACCACCACGCCGCGGTCGGGCCGATGGCCGGGGTGATGACCGCATCGATGCCGGTCTGGATCATGGAGAACGAGGCGTTCGGCAACACCGCCTACTGCACATTGAACGAGGGGCTGGGAAAGGTGTTGCGCTACGGGGCCTATTCATCTGAGGTGATCGGCCGGCTCAACTGGATGCGCGATGTTCTAGCACCCGTCCTTGCCGATGCCATTCACGCTCATGGCCCGATCGACATGAAGAGCCTGATCACCCAGGCACTGCAGATGGGGGACGAGGGGCACAACCGCAATCGGGCCGGGACGTCACTGTTCATCCGCGAGATTGCACCATTCCTCGTCCGTCTTGACCGACCGCGCGAACAGATCGCCAAGGTGCTCGAGTTTCTCAACGGGAACGACCACTTCTTCCTGAACTTGACCATGCCCGCGGGAAAGGCATCCCTAGACGCCGCGGCTGGAATTGATGGTAGCTCGCTTGTGACAGTGATGGCCAGAAACGGGACCGAGTTTGGAATTCGCGTGTCCGGGACGGGGGATCAGTGGTTCACCGCCCCCGCGCCAATGGTCGATGGCCTGTACCTGCCCGGGTTCACCGCCGATGACGCCGCGCCCGATATCGGTGATTCAGCGATCGCCGAGACGACCGGGTACGGAGGCTTTGCCATGGCTGCCGCCCCGGCGATCGTCCAGTTCGTCGGTGGGACGCCGCAGCGGGCGATCGAGTTCACGCAGAGGATGTACGAGATCACCCTCGCTGAGAATAACGCCTACCAGATCCCCATCCTCGGTTTTCGCGGCACGCCGACCGGGATCGATGTGCTGAAGGTAGTCGATACGGGGATCGTCCCGGCGATCAACACTGGAATCGCGCACAAGAAACCAGGGATCGGGATGGTCGGAGCCGGCCTCGTCACCCCACCGATCTCCTGCTTCCGCGACGGTGCGCGCGCGCTCGCAGAGAGGATTGGAAATGGTATGTAGCGTTGCACCTTGTGTGCAACGTTAAGATGTGTCTATTCGTAACAAGGAGGACAAATGAAGATAATCGATCTAACGATACCACTAGGGATTGCCACCCCACCGTGGCCGACCTACGAACCGCTGCAGGTAAAATACTTCAAGCGCCTCGCGCCCAACGGAGCGAACGGCCAGCTCGTCACCCACTCCAACCACGTGGGCACGCACCTCGACGGTGAGATCCACTTCTACACCCCGGGAAAGGACATCGCCTCGCTCGACTTCGACTTCCTCGCGCATGAGGGAGTGATCGTCGATCTATCCGACGTCGTCGGCGACTACGACATCTACACCTCGGAGATGATCGAGGAACGCGTCGAGGTTAAAGAGGGTGACATCCTGATCATCCACACCGGGTATCACCACTACGGCTGGGATCAGCCGACCGCCGATGAGATCCGCTATATGGTCAAGCACCCCGGTCCCGATCGCGAGTTCGCGCAGTGGTGCGAAAGAAAGAAGATCCGCTGGATCGGGGTCGACTGCGGGAGCGCCGATCACCCGATGAACACGATCATCCGCGACTGGATGCCGCGGCAGGCGAAGGAGGCCGACGCTCACTTCCGCGAGAAGTACGGGATGCCGCTCGCCGAGCGGTTCGACGATTCTAAGTACCAGTTGATGCACATCGAGCTATTCGACAAGGGGATCATCCACGCCGAGTGCGTCGGTGGGGACATCGACCTGCTTTTGAACCAGCGCGCCACGATTGGCTGCTTCCCGTGGCGGTTCGTGGATGGGGAGAGCTCGATCGCGCGGATAGTAGCGATGGTCGACGACGACCGCTATGAGGAGCTGATGAAGGTGAAGAGCGAGTGCGTGCTCACCAAGTTCGGCGACGTTGCCGGGGCGAAGAACCCGCACCTGCACGCGATCGGCCGTACATGAAGCATGTTGTAGCGTTGGGCCCTGTGCCCGACGTTCATCTTCAACAGCCGGAATGGATAAACGTAGCGTCGGAGCTCGTCTCCGACGTTGCGCTTGTGGGTTCACACAATGAGATTAGGGCCAACGTGGCAGACAAGCTGCGCACGCTACGAAGGCAACGCCATGTTGATGACACCGGACCTTGTGTAGCGTTGCAGCTTACCATGCATGGCTTGTCTGCAACGTTGTGCTTGTTGACTCCTCGCAAATGGCAAGTGAGCTTCAAGGTTCACAGGCAAGAAAGCAGAATGAGTCACCACGAAGGACGCGAAGAACACGAAGGGAAGAACCAATCTTGGGAAAGAGTCATGCGACACACCGGAGGGAGCGTTCTTCACGCTTTTGTCTGTAGCGTTGCAGCTCGTCTGCAACGTTGCGCTTGTAAGCCTGTGCTCTGTATCAACGTGGCAGACAAGCCACGCGTGGCAAGCTGCGCACGCTACGCAGGAAATTCCTGATCCCGCGTAGTGTCGGGTCTCGTGCCCGACGTTCCAAGCGATGAATGAGAAATTGTTGCTTATCCGTGCAACTCGAATCGGTGGCCATGCCTATCGTTATCTGACGGCCCGACCACGCACCGGTCGGGTCGTTTCATCCTTCTCTGGTGGGATCAACCTGCTGTTCGAACACGGGAAAGCGTTCGTCCCTGTTCAAACCGCGAGCGTTGCGCTCCACCCCTGGGCAATCGAAATCGAGGGGCAGCCGCTGCGCTTCGCCGAAGGAACACCGGTGAGCGTGCAACCAGGACAGCTTTCTGTTGAGAACACACAAATCGTCCTCTCGGAAGCGCGAATCGAAGACCTGCAACTCCCTCACTCCTCTGCAACGGACGTTGCGATCGCAAAGGGCAACTTCCTGTTCCTCAAGCAGTTTGTGGACAAAGCGCGAAAGACGCCCCCACCCGATCCGTTCCAACAGCAGATCGACGCGATCCTCGTGCGTTGGCACGAGTCTGGAGATCCTAGAATGCTCTTTGAGTTAATCGGCCTGGGCGCCGGTGCGACTCCCTCTGGAGACGACGTCCTCGTCGGGATCGTCGCTGGACTGTCCCTCTTCGAAAGCGCAGACGATCGAGTAGAAGAAGCTATGTTCCAACTCCGCAGCGGCATTCAGAAGACAGCGCATGCCCGCACCCCGCTCCCCTCGGCTCAGATGCTCCACGCTGCATGCGACCGCTCTTGCCTGAGCCAGGAGCTTGGGCCACGTATAAGTCGGTGATGGACGGGTGAATGCAGACCTTGTGTTTAACCCCGCACTCACTGGTGAAG
>CAYQFN010000131.1:0-4943 GCA_964416685.1 uncultured Thermotogae bacterium
AGGAAAGCTCCCATGCCAACAATGACCTGCTTTTTCGGCAGCATCAACGCGACATCACCGACCAGCGAGAAAACGATCCCGGCAATGATCGCGATCCCATACACGGAGATGCTCTCGTTCGTGGCAAAGATAGCGATAAGCAGCAACAGAACCATTGTGAGCGGCTTCAACACATAGGTGTAGCGATGCATTGCTTTGCAGTCCGCATAGATATGCACCGCTGCTGAAGCAAATACTAACACAGAAAGGATAATCGTTGTCATAGATCAATCATTCCTTCACTCTTGATCAACGATACAGAAGGAAAACGGGTTATTGCAATGGACAGGGCACAGGCAAAATATGAACATAGTACAATGAATGCCATGATTATGCGTATTCTAGTGAGGGAGCTTTCTGGCAGGAGGTTTGCTAATAATAGTCGATCGTTCTACACTGTCATCAGACGAAAACGGTCGGATAAGGATGCGCAAAATGCAAGGTATGCCTAAGTACTTCTGGGCAAAGATCAGAAGTGACAAGAACGGCACCACAACATCTTGGCAGCCGCTGGAGGCTCATTGTGCCGATGTAGCTGCAGTGACTGAGGCTCTTCTCAACAATACTATTCTGCGTTTACGTCTCGGCCACATCCTGGGGCAGGAACGGTTGTCTGATGTACAGATTGCTCGTTTGTGCGTTCTTGCCGCCCTGCACGATGTAGGTAAGGTAAACCACGGCTTTCAAGATCGCGCTTACTCTCGCAGTGCACCACGCATAGGACATGTAGCACCGCTCATCGACTTTATGAGCTGGACCGGACAAGAACAGCAAGAAATTATCGCGGCGCTCGATCTGTACGAAATGAAAAACTGGTTTGATTCAGAAGATGATCTAGTCGCTTTCCTACTTACTACTTTCTCTCACCATGGCAAACCGGTTCACCCATCCCCTCGCTTTAATCCTGAACTGTGGCGAGCTAATAATAAGAGGGACCCAATCAATGAGATGAGCAATCTGCGTTTCAAGGCCTATCAGTGGTTCCCCGATGCCTTGGATGACAGTGGGCCTGTATTTCCACATTCGATTGAATTCCAGCACACGTTCAATGGTCTGGTGACACTAGCTGACTGGATCGGCTCAGATGAGAAGTTTTTTCCGTACGCAACTGATAACTCTGATAGGATGCCGTTTGCCCGGCAACGGGCGCACGACGCTATAATCCACTTGGGTCTTGCCCCGAAACAGTTTAGAACCAGCCTAGGCTCGGAACGACCTGGATTTGCAGCGGTAGCCCCTGGGAAGTATTTGCCCCGTCCCATTCAGCAGGAATGCGCTAAGTTGCCAGATTACGAAGATGGTAGTCTCGTCATTCTTGAATCTGATACAGGCTCTGGCAAAACAGAGGCTGCTTTAGTGCGCTTTATGCAACTGTTCCACGCTGGATTGGTCGATGGTATGTACTTCGCGCTTCCTACACGTACGGCAGCCACTCAGATACACACCCGCGTGAGACAAGCCGTTGGCAGGGCATTCCCAGATCCCAATTGCCGTCCAGCCGTTGTCTTGGCTGTGCCTGGATACTTGAAAGTTGATGAAACTACTGGAACAAAGCTCCCACCATTTGAGGTTCTTTGGAACGATGATGATCGTGATCGCTGGCGTTACCGAGGATGGGCGGCTGAGAATCCTAAGCGATATTTAGCGGGAACAATCGTTGTCGGCACAATCGATCAAGTATTGCTATCGACACTTCAGGTTAGCCACGCACACCTTCGCGCTACAGCCTTGCTTCGCCACCTCTTGATCGTTGACGAAGTGCACGCATCAGATACGTACATGGGACAGCTTCTACAAGAAGTTATCAAACACCACCTAGCTGCAGGAGGGCATGCTTTCTTAATGTCTGCCACTCTGGGAACTGCTGTTCAGTCACGCCTGATAAATCCTGTTCCTACATCACCTCCACCTCTCGAAGAAGCGCAGAACATGCCCTATCCGTTGATAACCTATACTGATGCCCACAGGCGACAGATCAAACATATTCACCCAGCCCCATCGGGTTACACCAAGTATGTCGCCCTGCAAACAGAACAGATTGCTAAATACCCCAGCAAGGTAGCTCAGCTAGCCCTAGATGCGGCAACCAGCGGAGCGCGGGTGCTAATCATTAGGAACACCGTGCGTGATTGCATCGCCACTCAACTTGCTCTCGAACAGCTCGCCGGCACAAATACTGCTATTCTATTCAGCGCTAATGGTATTGTTGCGCCTCATCACTCCCGCTTTGCCAGGCTTGATCGAAAAAGCCTCGATCTGGCCATTGAAGAGCAATTCGGCAAGGGCTCTCAACGAAACGGCGTTGTCGCGGTGGCCACGCAGACCGTGCAACAAAGCCTCGATTTGGATGCCGATCTGCTGCTCAGTGATCTATGTCCTGTTGATGTTCTTCTTCAACGCATAGGGCGGCTACATCGACACCCTGAAGAGCGACCGCCAGGGTCACGCCCTCAAGGGTACAAAACCGCTCGCACCGTAGTCTTAGTTCCAGAGGAACGCTCATTGGGATCGTATATTCGCCCCAATGGCCGTGCCTTTGGTCCGCACGGTCTGGGAACTGTGTACGAAGACCTACGCACGCTGGAGGCTACATGGAGACTGATCGAAGAACACGATACCTGGACTATTCCAGATATGAACAGAAAACTGGTAGAGCGAGCCACCCATCCGGAAGCCCTAAGCGAGATAGTGCGTTCGCTTGGCGAAAACTGGGCGCAACATGAGATGTATGTTCTTGGAACCCACAGTGCTGATCGTACTCACGCTAATTTGCTCCTCTTGCGGCGAGACAAACCTTTCGGAGATCGAGATGGAGAGTTCCCTCGGGACCTCAATGAGCGCATCAAGACTCGCCTTGGGGAGGGAGACCGCAAGATTGATCTTGAGAAAGAAATCAAAAGCCCATTTGGCAACAAAATCTCGGAACTTACTCTTCCCTTCCACTATGCTCCGAAGGCTGATGAAAAAGCTACTGCGGAGAACATCATCGTTGAACACGCAGGTGTGCGTTTTGATTTTGCTGGCAAGGCGTTTATCTACGACCGGCTTGGCCTTCGCCCCGTCGATGTTAACTACAAGGAGGAACACAAAAATGGTTGATGGGTGCCGTTACTCGCTATTGAGCGAGCTGCTATTCAGTGTACACTCACAAGAAAATGAAAAACTGAAGTTATCGCTTCCAGAGATTCTTGAACGACTGACGAGTGACGAAGTGACATCGTTTGATGCCCTGCAGCCTCACCAACGCCAAGCTTGGTACTCATTCCTTGTACAGTTAGCCACCATTGCCCTTGCCAGAAATGGTGAAGCCCGGCTTGTCACTTCCGCTTCGCGGTGGAGGGAACTTCTTCTTCACTTAACCAAAGGGAAAGAACAGCCTTGGTGCCTGGTTGTCGATGACATCTCGCAGCCAGCGTTCATGCAGTCGCCGGTTCCAGAAGGAACGCTTGAAAAGGCCAAGTACAAGGCCGATGTCACCACCCCTGATGATCTCGACATGCTGGTAACCTCCAAGAACCACGACGTTAAGATGCATCGGATAACACGTCCGAAAATTGAGCACTGGATCTATGTGTTGGTAACTCTACAAACCATGGAAGGGTTCCTCGGCCAAGGAAACTATGGTATAGCCCGCATGAACGGTGGGTTTGGGAACCGCCCATTAGTTGAAATGTCTGCTGGGCTCAGTTGGGGACTACGCTTTGGACGAGATGTAGAACTCCTCCTATCCGCGCGTGACTACCTTGCGGAACAGTACAGCTACAATTCCAGAGGCATAGGGTTGGTATGGTTAGCTTCTTGGAATGGATCCAAGGAGCATATTCTCTCTCTTGAACAATGTGACCCGTTCTTTATCGAGATATGTCGACGCATTCGGTTCACCGATGCGAAAGGGAACCCCTGTTGCTGGAGAGCGAATACCAAGAGCGTTCGAATTGCGGCTCCTGAAGGCATGAATGGCGTTATAGGTGACCCCTGGACACCCGTCGATAAGAAGAACGCCAAAGCTCTGACCGTGAATGAACGAGGATTCTCGTACCAAAAACTCCACGAGTTGCTGTTCACTGGCGATTACGAAAGACCTCTTACCATGAAAACGACAGCGGCAGAAAGAGATGGTGCATTCGTCATTGCCACAACATTAGTGCGCGGACAAGGCAAAACAGATGGCTGGCACAACCGTATCGTTCCTGTCCCGTCTAAGGCGATCCACCTCTTTGGCTCCAGTTCTGAGCGCAATGAGCTCTCTATGCGAGCTCAGGAGCAGGTCAATACCGCTTCCGACGTGCAGAAATTTGTCCTCTATCCTGCGCTCCGTGCCCTGCTCACTGGTGGCAGTGACGAAAAGGTTGATTCAACGAAAATCACACGCTGGACAAATGCCTACAATGCTGATGTAGACGATATCTTCTTTCCACGCTTGTGGGAATCATTGGACTTGCCACGCGATGAAGCCCGTCTTCGTTGGCAAAAGCAAATGTTCAACTTCGCCCACAAGCATCTCGAGGATGCAATTGGGAGCACTCCACTTTCATCCATAGGGAGATATCGTGCCATTAGCGCTGCTGAAACCATCTTTTACGGATCTATACGCAAACATCCAGATAAGTTTATTTTAAATCAGTAGAAAAAGGAGGAACATGACAACGTTACAAGTCTCCGATGAAGTTAGTACACCTGAGACCAGCGTTCGCAGTGTTATTGGCAAGATCGCCTACGCGATGGAACACTATCTTTCCAATGGGGATCTTGCTCAGTTGCGCCGCATCTCACCCGAAGAGCCCTACACTCCCGCGTTGTGGAAGATGCTCTTGACCTACGTGCCGGAGAGCTGGACAAGAGGCCCCAAACAGGAGGAGAAAGAGCGTCACTGGGCAGCCCTACTGCAAGGTATGGCGATGACA
>CAYQFN010000132.1:0-4878 GCA_964416685.1 uncultured Thermotogae bacterium
TATGGCTTGTGTGTCACGTTGCTGGACAGCGAGCGGGGATGAGGGAAAGATTGTTTCTCGCGCAGAGGCCTGTCTGCGTCCGAAGGACAGGCAGGCACAGAGATGCCGAGGAAGATCTGGAGAAGAGAACAGACCTATCCACGGAACGGCACAGCACGGTATCCGTGCAGTGGGGGTTAAGTTGTACCCCTCAGTGCCTTGAGTGAGTGAAACGAAGATGCTCTGTTGCCTGCGCGAAACGACGAAGAGCTATATTTGTTCTTGGTAGCATTTCGCCATCCTCTCCAAACAGCCAGGACTCGGCTATGACTATCGTTGAATCGGATTCTTCTTCCACACTGAATAAACCGCATTGAGTGCCGCTGCGTAGCGCGGGCCCAGGACCTGGGGGTCCTTTGATTCCGGCTCGTTGTTCATCGTCACGTAAGGGACGTCTATCCCGTTCGTCGAGATCGTCCCATAAGGGGCGGGTGCGATGTCGAACCAATTGTCTATTCCGTACGTCGTCTCCATCTCCGCGCGCGGTACGGAATGGGTGAGGAGACCGCTTCTTCGCTTTTCGTCGTAGCGGGCGACGTTTCTGCGCCAGGATTCCTCGAAGGATACACTAACGTAGAGGATCACGGCGCGCTTCAGGATCTCCGCTGAGAGCTGCGATAGCGCATCAGAGTAGCCGTGCTCTCCGCCGCGGGCGAACTCCACGATCAGCGTCTTGCCTTTCAAAGACAGCGGCTGAGAGATTAGATCTCTTACCTGCTGATCGAGCCTCCTAATCAGAAACTCCCACATGTCGTTGTTGGTAATCGCGTAATTTCCATCCTCGCGGCGTGAGTAGAGGCGTTCTTTGCCCATCGATTCCCACAGATCGTCCTCCAAGCATTTCTCCCACAGGATGGGGAAATCATCGAGTGCCTCGAACGGGGCGATGTGGTAATCCTGCGCGCGTTGCGCGATTGGGGTCTTGTGCATAAAGTCGATGAATTCGCTCTTTCCGGCCGCGGGACGGCCAAGAAGGAGGATGATATCGAACGTATCGTCGAGGGGCACCTGTTCGCTTTCGTACTTAAGGTTGAGGACTTCTTCAATCTGCGCGAGGAAGAATGACGGTGCGCGATCAGCGTCGATGGTGATCAGGTTCGTCAGGTGCTCGATATGCCAGCGTTGAAGGGCGGTGAGCATCGCCTTCAAGTGCTCTTCATCGATGTAGAACTGCGGCGTGTTCCGCGCTTCCTGCCGCAGGAGCGATACCTTGATGGGGATATCCAGGCGGACGTAGGCATCGGGCTGGGGGAGGGCAGATGCGATATCTTGATACGCATCGATGAACCCCTTATCGCCGAGGGCGTGCGCGTAGGCCAAGTGTACTCCGAGGTGCGACTCTTCGAGGCACAGCTTCCCGCTTGCGATCGCACGCTCGACCTGTTCCCTGCGGCGTGGAATCTCGGCGATGATTGCCTCAGTCAGCCGGTCGCGCTGCGAGAAGATATCGATCTTGTCGCGCATAGCGACCTCCTTGACCAGCTCCGGCAGGACGGCGACGCTCTGCGGATAGAACCGAGCTAAGAGGGACAGAGTCTCGCTCTTACCTGCTGCTGGTAGGCCTTCAAAGATAACGTGATGCATAGTTATTCTCCTTTCGTATCCGCGTATTCTACCCGCTCGACTACACTCTTTCCCGTCTTGCACTTACAACTGTACCGAGGGCGCCTTAGAGCATCGTCTTTTCTGTGCTCATCTTGTGCGATACGCCTTCGTGCTTCGACTTTCCTCAGTTGATCTGTATAATGGGCGCAATCAAAAAGGAGCCTAGAGAATTGCATAAACTGATAATCGTTGAATCACCGACCAAGGCGCGGACGATCGGCCAGTACCTGGGAAAGGGCTACAAGGTCCTCTCTTCGCAGGGGCACGTGCGCGATCTGCCGCGAAATGACTTGGGCGTGGACATTGAGAAGGGCTTTGAGCCGAAGTTCGAGACGAAGCGCACAAAGCGAGTGAAGGAGCTGCGCGATGCGGCAAAGGGCGCGGAACGGGTCTACCTGGCGACTGACCACGACCGCGAGGGAGAGGCGATCGCCTACGACCTGTACACAATCCTTAAGAGGATCATCAAGGATGACTCCGTCTTTTCCCGCCCGATATTCAATGAGATCACCAAACCGGTCATCCTGGAGGCGCTCAAGTCACCGACAGAGATCAACATGAACCGCGTGGAGGCGCAGCGCACCCGCCGTATCCTCGATCGCCTCGTTGGTTATCAGGTGAGCCCTATCCTCTCCATGGCGCTCGCCGGGAACAGGTTCGAGGGTCTCTCCGCAGGGCGGGTGCAGTCCGTGGCGCTCCGTTTCCTGTGCGATCGCGAGAACGAGATCTCTCGCTTTGTGCCCGAGGAGTACTGGGAGATCGAGGCCGATCTGAGAAACGGCGAACCGTTCAGAGCCAAGCTCACCAAGAAGGGCGGCAAGAAGTTCGTCATCAGAAACAAGGAACAGGCGCAACAGGTGATCGATGCACTGCGTGCCTCCAAGATCATCGTCTCAGCACTCGAAGAGAAACAGCGTCGGCGCCAGCCATCGCCCCCGTTCATCACAAGCTCGCTTCAGCAGACGGCCTCATCCGTCCTGCACTTCACTCCCAAGCGCACGATGAAGATCGCCCAGGAGCTGTACGAGGGGATCAACCTTCCCGAAGGTAGTGTCGGGTTGATCACCTACATGCGTACAGATTCCGTGCGCATGTCAGACGAAGCGGTGTCCGCGGCGCGGGAGATCATCGAGCGACAGTACGGCGAGAAGTACCTGGAGAAGAAGCCGCGCCACTTTAAGAATAAGAAGAAAGCACAGGACGCGCACGAGGCGATCCGCCCGACCGATCTTGCCCGCACGCCACAGTCAGTTGCTGGGCATCTCTCACCCGATCAGCGCAAGCTGTACACCCTGATCTACAACCGCTTCCTCGCGGCGCAGATGACGCCCGCCGTCTACTTGCAGCGCAAGGCGGTGATCGCGGCTGATGACTACACCCTTGAGGCCGGAGGAAGCACGCTTTCTTTCGACGGGTTCCTCGTCCTCTTTCCCGAGCAGCGCTCGCAGGATAAGGAGTTCCCTGGCGGGCTCAGCGAGGGAATGGAGCTCATGCTGGAGAAGATCGATAGCACGCAGAAGTTCACCGAACCGCCGCGGCGCTACAGCGAAGCCGGGCTGATCAACCTGCTGGAGAAGGAGGGGATCGGGCGACCGAGCACCTACGCGTCGATCATCTCCGTCATCCAGGACCGCGGTTATGCGGTGAAGGCGGGCGGGAGTCTGCGTCCCACTCTCCTTGGGCAGGTCGTGGTCGATTTTCTCAAGCAGAACTTCACCCTTACCGTGGAGAGTAAGTTCACTGCGGAGATGGAGGAGGACCTCGACAAGATCGAAGAGGGATCTCTGACGCGAAAGGCTGTTCTCGATGAGTTCTACGCCCCCTTTTCCAAGCGATTGCAGGCATTCGAGGAGGAGGATGGGAATAAGGAGCATCGCTTCCACATCCTCACCGATGTGATGTGCGATAAGTGCGGTGCGCCGATGGAGCTGCGCTACTGGAAGGGATCGCATTTTCTTGGCTGCTCAAACTACCCTGAATGCAAGAATACAAAGAGCCTTCCCCCGGAGTTTCCCTACCATTTTGAGGGTGAAAAGCTCATCCTGCGCGAGGGTCTGGAAGAGATGGAGAAAGAAGCGCGCGAACACCAGATTCCCTGTCCAGAGTGCGGATCTCCGATGGAGCTCAAGTCGGGAAGGTACGGGCGCTACTACAAGTGCACGAACCCCGAGTGTGGAAAGACGGCATCCGTCTCCACAGGTGTCCCTTGCCCGGTCTGCAAGGAGGGAGTGCTGGTGGAGAAGTACTCCGCCAAGCGGCGGCGCACGTTCTACAGCTGCAGCAGGTACCCCGATTGCCGCTTCGCCGTGAGTGAGAAGCCGGTGAAGGTCTGTCCGGCCTGTGAGAGCGGAGTCCTAGTTGAAAAGAAGGGAAAGCTTGCATGCAGCAACAAGGACTGTCACTACACGGAGGAGATAGAATAGCGGGCAGCCAGTAGCGATCAGCTTCTAGCCATCATCTGTAAGGGGGATAGAGCTAAGACTTCGCTATTGCGGATCGTTGAGGTCGATAGCCAGGGATACGATAGCTAGCAGCACGCAAACGCCTGGCCGGCAGAGGTAGCCGAAGAGAAGGAATAGGGCAGTTCAGGAAGCGTCCTTGGCGATCACCGCGGGAAATATCAGTTAGGCGATCTGGCATTTACGCTTGCTCACGCAGCGCGTGCGGTGCTATGATACCAGTGGAGGTGACTTATCGTGAAAGAATTCTCGTTCACCATTGGGAACTGCCCGGGAAGCCTAGTGGAGATTGCCGCGGCTTTGGGGAAGAAACACGTCAACATTGAAGGGATCGCTGGATCAACCGTGCTGGAAGAAGGCGTGATCTGCCTTGTAACTGACAACCCAGGGGAGACACGCAAGGTCCTGCAATCAGCAAACATCGACTTTGAGGAGAACGAGGCGCTGATCCTCGACCTGACGAATCGTCCCGGCGAGCTGGCAACACTGCTAGAGAGAATGAGCAGGGAGAAGATCAACGTCCTCTCCGTGTACGCGGCCGTGGAGAAGCATCAGATCATCCTGACCGTCGATCAGTTGGCGCGAACAAAGGAGATCCTTCACATAGCGTAGCTTGTGAACGCAGAGGTCGAAACGCGGAAGGGTAGACGCTGAAGCAGTGATGCGTAATGAGTGAAGAGTAACAAGAGAGCGAAATAGCATAGTCTCGCCAAGTGCGCCGAGGTCTCCAAGGGGCGGGCAGTCGCCCCCAGCAGGGAAAAGAGCTGTTTCACCA
>CAYQFN010000133.1:0-4855 GCA_964416685.1 uncultured Thermotogae bacterium
ATCTACGCCTGCCGCGATGTTATCGATGGGCCGTTTGCGGTGATCAACGCAGATGACTTCTATGGCCGTGATGCTTATCCCTTGTTGTACGACTATTTGCTGCGTGCACACGATCAAGACGATCTCTACGATTACTGCATGGTCTCCTACCTGCTCGGAAAGACTCTTACAAAACACGGACACGTGGCGCGCGGGGTGTGCGCTGTCAGCGATGACGACTACCTCATTGAGATACACGAGCGCAAGCGGATTGAACTATTCAAAGGCGCACCGCGCTTCACCGAAGACGGCGAGAACTGGATCAGTGTTTCTCCCGACGCTCCAGTATCCATGAACATGTGGGGGTTCACCAAGAACCTGCTCTCTGAGCTGGAGCCGCACTTTAGGCGTTTTCTCGACGGGATGGACGATCCAAGGAAGGATGAATACCTCCTGCCGGAAGTGATTAGTGAGCTGCTCAGTGAGAAGCGCGCACGTGTCAGAGTTCTCCCCACGCAAGAGCAGTGGTTTGGTGTCACCTACCGCGAGGATCGCCAGCGGGTGCAAGAGCAGATCAGAGCGCTCATCGCTAAGGGGACATACCCGCGGGATCTATGGAGGTAGTGTGCGCTTGATAGATCCCGATCATGGAAGACTAGTTGCGTGGCGTTCTGAACGGCTAGGTGATTGAGAGAGGATCTGCTTGACATTAGACTATTGGATAGATTAGAGTTATCTTTCAGGCACATGGAGGGCGCAATAACGAGTGCAGATGGATTGTTAGAACTGATTGCACAGAGGGGTTGGACGGAGGCGCTTGCGCAGCGATTTGAGGACGAGTACGGCGTTGCGATCAAGCGTACCATCGTCCTGTATCTGTGGCGCCTTGGCATTGTTTCCCGTTATCTCTCAGATGAGATCCAAAGGACCATCCCTACACGCGAGTTGGAACTCTTTGAGAACACCCTCTCCGATGTCTGGATTGCCATCCTTGGAGGACTTGTTAGGCGCTACAGACATGAGCAACTCTTGGGGCGGACCGATCGACCGTTCATAGCCTATCTGTCAGGAACGATCAGGAATATCCTCATAACAAACGCGCAGCACTTGGGCCTGCTCCCGCGCAAGAGCGAAGCGGAAATGCTCTTGGCTCTCGCCTCTGCAAAGAAGCCTGATACCCAGCGGAAGTACGTAGCCCTTCTTAAGTTTCATTTTGAAGAAAGGGTGCGAGAGATGATTCTCAGTCACTGCCCATCCGACCAGTTTGAAGAGGTCTATAAGCATGCTTATCAACTGAGCGCGTATTTCTTTGAGCAGTATCTAGTGCAGGTCTGTAGTGGAAGTAAAAACAGGTATAAGAAAATAGTTGATATTGTTGCACTATTTATGAGCAGAGACTACAGAGAAGGATTCCGGTATGTTGGGCACGTGGCGCCGTACTCCGATACTGCGCAAGTCAGGTGCTACCCGCCACAGGACATCTCCACCGAGGAATTCTTATCATCCCTTTCCTTGAGGAGGGCTGGGATATGATGCCGGATCTAACTGCCCAAGCGCGGGAGTCCCGGCTTGCCTTCTGGGCGGCACTCCTGCGCGGAGCGCCGGTTGATCCACAGGAAATCGACCGCGAGATCCTTCCACTGGTAATTGACTCATCGCAGCAAGAACGGGTCGCGTTTATTCTGTTGCGCGCTGCCGCAGCAATTGCTCAGAATGGGAGCGAGGCTACAGTCAGAACGCTGCGCATCGCTATCATCTATTGGTTCAGTAACACCAGCGTCTCTCCGGGAAATGACGAAGGGCGAGAGGTTGACCTCTCAGCCCTTCAGTTGCGCGACATCATCGGCTTAGGGCTCACGTGGCGCGAGGCGGCACTTGCCTTTGGCGTGAACCCGAGGGATTACTCCGCTTATCAGCGGTTGTTGCGCAAGCTGAGAGACGAGTGTGCAAGGCAGTGGGAGGCTCTCTTCGGGGAGCCGATGGAGCAAGTGATGGAGGGGATGAGCGTTGGACAAGACTAGGAAGCAAGACGTGTTTGAGAGCATACTCTTTGACACCCTCTCCTATGAGACCACACCGATGGGGGGGAGATGCACCTACAGTGCGGAGACGTTCATCGCGTCCCTAGCCGGGGAGCTCAGTCAATCAGAAGAGGATCGATTGTCTGCCCATCTTCTTGTCTGTCCTAGCTGCGCAAATGAATATGCCAGACTTGAGCGCTCCCTTCGGCAGGAGGAGGAGAGGCTCCTAACGCAGGCTCGGGTCCCTTCACTCGCGGAGCAAGCCACTCGCAAGAAGCACAATTGGAACCTTCTGGCATCTGTCTTGCCGATTGGGCAGCACGGGACTCGTTCGTTCCTTGCCCTGGCCACTGCTGCGCTGCTCATCACACTGGCAGTCATCATTCCGCTGCACTATCTGCCGGGGAGAGCCCCAGCGATCATCACAGCAGATGAACAGATGGTCCCGAAAGGAGACTCAACGATTACACCGACCACCGAGGTAGTAGCAGAGCTCACTCCGGAGTCTTTGGTCGATAGACTCGACTCGATGGCCGGCTACGAACCATGGCGGGCGACGGCGTTCGTCATCGGCTACCTGCGATCATCTGGCGTGCCACTCGACAGCGCTGCGCTGGCGTTTGAGCGCCAGACAACATACACAGCCGTGGAGAGCGATACGTGGCGGACAGTCGCGGAGAAGACCTTGGGAGATGCGGGCCTTTGGCCGATCATCATCCTCCTTAACCACAATCGAACGCAGCACGGGGAATTTCCTCCAGCGGGAACCATGTTGCGCGTTCCCGCAACACAAGACGAATGGAAGAGATCCGTACATAGCCGGGGGCGGTAGTGTATCGAAAAGAAATGGAAGAAGGGAGGTAGCAGATGTCAGGAAGGAGGATTGCCGGTTGGATCTTACTGCTCGGTGTGATATCAGCATTTTCTTTAGCTGGACAAGCAACAATGTATGGCATCGTCATCGGGGTCGCCACCTATGCCGACCCGAGGATCGAGGACCTGACCTACGCAGCGACGGACGCGATCTCCTTTGCACAGTCACTGCAGGAGCAGAGCGATGTATCCCCATCGCGAATCACGTTGCTGACGAACAGCAAGGCCACGCGAGCCGCGATCGAGCAGGCCTTTACCGACATCGCGGCGATAACTAGGCCGGAGGACAAGCTGATCATCTACTTTTCTGGTCACGGGGCGAGCGTTCCTGATTTAGACGGAGACGAGGCCGACGGCGACGGGAACGACGAGGCCTTCCTCCCCTACGACGCGGCGAAGGGCGATGCTTCCTCGTATGTGATCGATGACGATCTGGGAGAGTGGATCGCCAGCATTCCGGCTGAGGGAGTGGCCGTAGTCCTCGATTCCTGTTATAGCGGAGGGCAGGCCAGGGCACTAGATGAAGGAACTCTGGGAAAGAAGAGGCTGTCTGACTCGATCGCCAAGGATGTGTTGACCGATGCCACCCCCCAGCAGCGGCGAGAGATCCTCGCTGCCTGTCAACCGTCCCAACTGGCCTGGGAGAACCGTGGCTTACAGCACGGAGTGTTCACCTACTTTGTTCTGCAAGGGATGGCCGATAACTCAGCCGACACGAACGGTGATGGGAAGGTCTCCTTCCGTGAGCTGGGCGCATACGTGACCGATAAGCTCGCCTCTTGGTCGCAGGGGCGGGCGGAGAAGCAGAATCCGGTCGCTGAAGGCTCGGATGAAGCAAGTGTTGTCATCGTCCCCGACATCAACGATCGCTGCCGCACCCGTCTCGTGGCACACTACACGTTCGATGGCAACACGGATGATCCTGTCGGCGGAAGGGATGGAATCAACCACGGGGCGCAACTCGTCCCCGGTATCATCGGGCAGGCGTACGAGTTCGATGACGATCCAGATCACAACACGTACATCGTTGCCGATTCCTCGTTTGAGCCGGGAACAGGACCGTTCGCAGTTTCTGTATGGTTCAAGACGGATGAAGTGAATCCGGCTGGCTGGATCTTCTCCACGCACAACACGGACAATTGGTACGCCCCGACATACGCATTGCTTCTGGGAAGAGATGGAACGTTGACCTTTCGCACGAACGATGCTCCCGCACTGCACCGGCAGGACCTGCATAGCGAGAATTTTGGGTGGAACGATGGACAGTGGCACCACGTGGTGATCGAGCGCGATACCGACGGACGGAAGGACCTGTGGGTCGACGGCTCACTGGAGGCAAGCGAATACTACTCTTCGCAGAACATCATCTGTGGGAATCATCCGTTCACCATCGGAGCCAACGCATACTACAACTGGAACTACGACCGCTCGTTCCAGGGGACAATCGATGACCTCAGAATCTACGAGGGAGTCCTCACTGAAGACGACATTAGGGGGCTATTCGGCCAGGGTGTTCCGGAGAGAACGGTCTCCTTCCCCGATCCGAATCTCGATCGTGTGATCAGGCAGGAGATCTATCGTCCCACGGGTTCCATTCTAAATGTCGATCTGTTGGGGATAAAGGAACTCGACCTCTCGGGGCTTGATATCAAGGATCTGACTGGGCTCGAACACTGTCGCAACATGAAGGTCCTGACGATTAACGATGCCCAGATTGCCGATTTCTCACCGATATCATCAATGCACGGCCTGATGTGGCTCTATCTTGAGAATGATCACATCTCCGATGTTTCGTTCGTCTCTGACTTGAGGGCACTGAGAATCCTTGATCTTGCCGGTAACGGTGTATCGGACCTCTCCCCTGTCGCAGGATTTCCTTGGTTGTGGAAGGTCTTCCTGACGAACAACAACGTGCGCTCGCTTGTGCCCCTTCCATATGGAAGGGAGCTTTTCCTCGCTGGGAATGAGATCACATCCCTTGC
>CAYQFN010000134.1:0-4849 GCA_964416685.1 uncultured Thermotogae bacterium
GGGTAGTCGTACCACTGTGCGTCCAGCTCATCGACGGACTTGCCCATCTGCTCGATCCACGTGTAGTACTTCAGGTTGTGGATTCGCTTGCGATCCTGGTAGCGCAGTTCAAGGGTGTGATCGGTCTTGATCCCCATCAGGTGTAGGTTGTAGTCGATCGCCGCCTGCATCTCGTTGTACTCTCCGCGCTCCTCGGTGAGCTCGGCGAGGCGGGTTTGATAGAGCTCCATCGAGTCGGTGAACACCGTGAGGACCACGTCCTTCTCCGTTAGCTCGTAGTACTTGGCGAACTTGATCGCCGAGAGGACGTTGGCCACGCTGGAGATCCCCATTAGCGGGAGCTGCTCGATGATCTTCTCTTCCACGCCTTGACTTGCCAGGAACTTCTGTCCGGCCGGTTCGTTGAACAGGCGAATGAGGCTCATGCAGTCCTCATCGTCGATCCCTGTCACCATGTCGGTGTTGCGGGCGTTGTGAATCCACGGCACGTGCTTATCGCCGATCCCCTCGATGCGGTGGCCGCCGAACCCGTTCTCAAGGAGCGTCGGGCACTGCAGCGCTTCGGAGACGACGAGCTTGCTTGCTGGGTGAAGCTCCTTTAGATAATCGCCGCAGCCCATCGTTCCCGATGATCCGGATGTCAGGACGACGCCGGCGTAGCGGTCGTCATCTCCCAGCTCCTGCTGCAGGACCTCCTCCATGGCGTGCCCGGTGACATCGTAGTGCCACAGGTGGTTTCCGAACTCGTCGAACTGGTTGAAGATCATGATGTTGTCGCGCGTTTTCTGGAGCTCCTTGCACTTCTGGAAGATCTCCCACACGTTCGACTCGCATCCCGGAGTGGCAATCACCTCACCGGCGACCTTGGACAACCACTGGAAGCGCTCCTGGGACATCTCCTCCGGGAGGATGGCGATCGATTCGCAGGCGAGGAGGTTGGCGTTGTACGCCCCGCCGCGGCAGTAGTTGCCGGTGGACGGCCACACCGCCTTGTGGAACGTGGGGTCGAACTGCCCGGTGACAAGGCGTGGGACGAGGCATCCGTAGGTCGCTCCCACCTTGTGTGCGCCAGTGGGGAACCACTTTCCGACGAGGCCGATGATCCTCGCTCTTACCCCAGTGATCTCCGGCGGGATCTCCACGTAGTTCACCCCGTCGAACCCGCCGCCGTGCTTCACCGGCTCGTTCTTCCACGTGATGCGGAACAGATTCAGTGGGTGCAGGTCCCACAGGCCGACGTCCTTCAACCCGTCCTTGATCTTCTGCGGGACCTTGTTTGGATCCTTCATCTGGGCGAACGTCGGGGCGATGATCCCTCGCTCCCGTGCGCGCTGTGCTGTGCGCTCCAGCTGCTTCTCATTGACTGTTAGATCGATCATCCTTATCCTCCCTGAGCTTGATTATTCCAATACAGTTGTCCATCGACGAAATGTGATCTCTCGACCGGCACCTGTAATGCTATCATACAACTTGGCTAAATAGCAAGGTCACGGGCGCTTGGCGATCAATTACAAGGGTTTCTCGATGTTCCTTGCGCCAGGAATTAGGTTCAGCTCTTGCCGTTGGCATTGCAGGGGATCAGGCTGTTCCCCGTCCTGTTGCTAGTATGCAAATTGACGCTATGCTTTACTTTCGATGCTAAGTATGATATTGTACAAGTAGCATTACTCGTGATCAAGAGTACTAAGGAGACCATCATGTTGACGAGCCGTGTAACCTCCAAGGGGCAAATGACAATTCCCAAGATGATTCGGGACTACCTGGGAATCAGTGCAGGGGACCGCCTGACGTTCATAATCCGAGATGGAGAGGTGGTTTTCTATCCGGTGAAGGGAACCTTGCTCGACCTGCGTGGGAGCATACGGGGCGACAAACATCCAGAAGATTTGGATGCTGTGCGAAAGGCGGTGAGAGAGCATTTGGCGAGGAAGGCGGCGCAGTGACTGAAAGCGGTGCTGAGAAGGGGCACGAAGCGTTCCTTGATACCAATCTGCTCCTCAGATTCCTGCTGAACGATCTTCCGCAACAGGCAGATGCAGTGGAGGAGCTACTCAAGAGAGCTGCTGAGGGCAGTGTCATCCTCAGAACCAATGTGATGGTCATCGCTGAGCTCGTATGGACGTGCGAGTCGTTCTACAAGCTTTCCAAGCAGGAGATTCGGGACAAGGTCGTAATGATTCTGAACACCCCCGGACTTAGAGTGGAGAATCATGATCTGTTGCTCCAGGCTGCGTTGCTCTACGCTGATCAGAACATCGATTTCATCGACGCATACAACGGTTGCTGGGCAAAGGACCAGAGAATCCCGCTGGTGTATAGCTTCGATCAGCGCCACTATCGGCGCATTCCAGGGATCACGGTTGAAGCTCCAGGGCAGTGAAGACGGTGATAAGCTCAATCTTTCGAGGCATAGCAAGGTTAGCGCTTCTTGAAGGCTTGCTCTCACTTTCTCAGGGGCGCTACTATACGCGGTCAGTCTTGCAAATAGTGAAACTATATGCCACTTAAAGCCTGGTTGCCTTCCGAAGATAGTACCCTGAGGGGAGCAATTGGGTTGTAGCGTCAGATGTTGCCCAGCGGTACGTCCGCCGATTCAGGAACGTAAGCGTGCAATTCGGAATTTCCTGCAACTCATCAAGAGTCTGGCGCGCTCGAATACTAGCGCAGTGGCTGAAAGATGAAAGCGATATTTGCTCTTTGTCCCCAAACCTCTAAGCTGGAAAAGTAGCGAGAGGCAGACAGCAGCTGGTCATGCTCCCGTGCCGAGGTGACAGTTGCTGTCTCCCAATCAGTGTGTTATATTGGGCACAGGAACATACCCGTCTGAGGTGGTTTTTGTGGCACGAAATATAGCTGAACTGGGACCTAAAGAAGCGGAGTTTCTCATTCGCATGGCGGGTGAAAAGAACGGAATCTTCACGTTCACGGACGCGCTTGCGTTTTGGAAGATCCGCGCCTACACAACTAAGGTGTTGCACCGCCTCGTAATCAAGGGATGGCTCGAACGTGTAACGCGTGGGACGTACATGGTTATCCCTTTGGAGGCAGGTTTGCAGCGAGAGTGGGCCGAAGAAGGGCTGGCCATTGCATCGTATCTCGCCAAACGTGTCGCCGTTGCATACTGGTCTGCACTCCACTACTGGCACATGACCGAGCAAATGCCCCGGGTGGTATTCGTGCAGACACCCAAACGTACATCCCGACGGATGAGAAACAGCTTGGGAATCTCCTTTCGCTTTGTGACCGTGCAGGAGCACAAGTTCTTCGGCATTGTCACGAGCAGTATTAACGGTCGGGAAATCCAGGTTACAAACAGAGAGAAAACTCTCATAGACGCAGCCGATCGGCCGGATCTCAGCGGCGGCATTGTGCAGCTTACCGAGGCGTTGCGCAGCTCGTGCAGCGATATTGATTGGAAGCGGATGGACGACTACTTGGAGCAGTTTCGCGTCGGTGCGGTTGCTAAGCGCATCGGCTATCTAGTGGAGACAATGAACCTCCCTATCCCCAAATTAAGGGAGCACCTCGCACACTGGCAATCTATGCTCTCCGCCGGCGTGTCGTCACTTGAGCCAGGCGCTGGGGACAGCGGCAGAATTGTTACCAAGTGGGGACTACGTGTAAACGTCCACATTCCAGGAGCAAGGATGACCGATGATTCGTGAGGCAGAACTGCGACGGCTAGCTGCAAACCAGCGGATCGACCCCATGATTCTAAATCTGGACTACGCTCTGGGGTGGTTCTTAGCTGCTTTATATCTTGGGAATGATCTGAGAGACCAACTTTGCTTCAAGGGCGGAACGTGTTTGCGCAAGGCGTATTTCCGCCAACATCGTTTTTCTGAGGATCTGGACTTCACTGCTACCACAGCTATCAACATAAATCGTTTGAGATTATGGATAGAAAAGGCTGCACGATGGTCCGAAGAAAGAGGTGGCCCCGACTTTCTTGTTCGGCCGCCGCAGTTCGAAGAAGTCTCCGATGAATACGGTGTGAGAACGTTGCAGGCAAGGCTCTACTTTAGAGGTCCGCTGAGGTTTGCTGGCTCACCTCAAGCAATTCGGCTAGATATCACGCGAAAAGAATTTCTAATCCTCCCAGCGGAGACGCATTTGCTGATCCATCCCTACTCCGATGCTCAAACGCTGGGCCAAGTCGCTTTGGCGTGTTATCCACTTACGGAGATGCTTGCCGAGAAGATCCGCGCTGTTGGCGGACAGCGCCGGTTTGCCATCTCTCGTGACATCTACGACATCCATATTCTTGTACAGAAAGGAGTTGACATCACGAGTGTTCTTTCTCGTCTTAGGGAGAAGTTCGCTGTGAGAGGAGTTGATGTGAGCCAACTAAGGGTGGCAGCTATCCGTGCTCGCCAATCTGAGTTTGAACGGGATTGGAAACGGAATTTGCTCCATCTTCTTCCTCATGATCAGGAGGTCCCTTTCTCCGACGCGTGGGAGACCACCCTGGTGCTCTTGAAGCAAGTAGAGGCCTGGGGCTGAGTTAGATGGTAGGCTATCCCAGTTAGCGGTTGCGCGCAAAGCATTGGTCATTGCTTGCCAGAGATTGGAGAAAGGGGTAGGCTGTTTGGTGCAAGTAGAGAGAAGGTGATGTAAGAATGGTGTGGAGAAGAATTCTGTTGGTTGGTGTAGCGCTATTCATTATCTGGGGCCTTGCCATCTGTGCACTTGCCGGGTCGGTGTACACAAACGACAGCGGATTGACGGCAAGGGCGTTTCGCATTGAGCTCTCCGAACCGGTGAAGATCACGAGCTTTGGTGGGGCGTTCACCGTTCAGGAGGCAGAGGGAAAGGCGAGCGAGTTTGTCTTCAGCGGTGGCGCGGCGAA
>CAYQFN010000135.1:0-4839 GCA_964416685.1 uncultured Thermotogae bacterium
CTCTTCGTGGTGAATCCTTGGCAGCCATCCATCCGAACCAGGACTTACGAGCGTGGCAGCTCGTCTGCCACGTTGAGGACCAAGTCTAAGCCTACAAACGCAACGTTGTAGACAAGCTACAACGCTACACAAGATCCGGCTTTTTGTCGTTTCAAGTGAGTAGCCAAACTGTTTCACCACGAAGGACCTGTCTGCATTCGAAGGACAGGCAGCCACAAGAGCACGAAGAGGTCAAGGGTACTGCTCATACGTTGACTCCAGCAACCCTGGCCTCAGTACTCGGTGCACCTCAAGGGTGCAACCAATCACACGGTTTGACAACTCATCAAATTCCATTCTTCGCGTCCTTCGTGCTCTTCGTGGTAAATTCTCTTTGAGATTCGTCTCCGGCAGTCTCAACGCCAAGTTACACGCTCAGGACGACAAGGAACCATCCTTGATCTAACTCAGTGCCTGCTCTGTCTTTCGCAGCCGCGCCACGAGCTCCTCGAGCATCTTCACTGCGATATCCGGAGTCACTGCAATGATCCCCTTAAGCGCCCACATGGAGATAACCGCACAGACTGTATCCTCCGTTGCGATGACATCCGCCGATCTGGGCGCTCCGTCGAGAAGCGCCATCTCGCCGAAGAAGTCGCCGTCACCGAGCTTTGCCAGAACGTTACCGTCGCGCACAACCTCAGCTCCACCCGACAGTATCAGATAGAAACCTGTCCCAGTCGTCCCTGCGCTCACAATCTTCGTTCCCGCGGTGAACTCCTTGTTGACCGCCTTCTCGGCAATCGCGGCAAGGTCCTTCTTCGTCACACGCGAAAACAGCGGCGCCTTCGCAAGAAGAGCAGCAATCTTGTGCTTATCCATAGTATCTGTTCCTCCTTTTGTGGGTCAATCTCCCGTCCGCACCAATACCTCAACGCTTCTCTGTATGATATAATACGGAACAACCTTTTTAAAGCCGGGGTGTGAAGAGAGTGTCCTGGAGTACAACGCTCAAGAATCGGCAACAGATACGTGCCTATGTGCAGGCGGGCGAAGAGATCGCGGTTATGTTCAGCGACATCCGTGGCTTCACCTCGTACACCGCGCGCGAGGGAGATCGTGCCGCGTATAAGCTTTCTCGAATACACGAGGTGCTTCTGAAGGAGCAGATCGAGGCCCAAGACGGAATCGTCGTCAAGACGATGGGCGATGGGATCATGGCTGCATTCGCCGAGCTGTCGTCCGCGGTCCACTCTGCTGTGGGAATACAGAAGGCGATCAGGCAACGGAATAGGCAACATCCCGCAGAGCCGATTGACGTTGGCATCGGCTTAGCAAGCGGAACACCGATCGTGACAGAGGCTGATCTTATTGGAAACTCCGTAAACCTGTCCCAGCGCGTTTCGAGCCTGGCCAAGGGAGGGCAGATACTGGCCACGGAAGAATTCACCCACGAGATCTTACCGTCTCAGGGATATCGCTGCATCCCGCTGGGGAAGAGGCAGCTGAAGGGCCTCGGCGCTGTACGTCTCTACGAGATAGCATGGATGGCGGAAGTGGCCCGTCTCACCGACCGCAACGACAGATTTACCCTGGTACTGACCGAAAGAGGAACACTGGTGACGGAGCTAGCAAAAGGAGTGCGAACGCGCATTGGCAATACTGCTACAATGCCAGACAAATCGCCCTTCTCATCCATCCTGCAGCGCGGGATGTCGCGACTTACGCAGGCGATAGTTGACAAATCGCTCAGCGCAATCGGAATCGCCCGTGAGCAGCCGATAGACCGAGTGGACCTCTCCATCGGTGGGGGCAAAGTTATCGTACGTGTGGGAAAGAAGGAGATCACCCTGCACGATGTAGACATGGCGCAGGCCGCTTCCTTCAGTGACAAACTTGTGCAGATGAGACGAGAGTTATACCCTGAACAAGCGGAGGAGCAAACAAAAACGGGGTGAGCTTTATGCATAGAATAGATCTACTATCCTTCCTATTAGTCATCTTCGTTGCATCTCTTGTGCCAACTGCCATCGCCTATGCGGATAATCTCCCCGCCGGCGTCCTGCCAACTCCGGGAGAGAGCGAGATCAGCGTGTCCCCCGATAGCCTAACATATGCACCCGGAGATACGATTCAGATCAAGATTGAGGCGAAAAGGGCCGGATTCCTCTACCTGTACGACATCGATCCCACAGGAGCGATCACTCTCCTCTACCCCAATGTCTACCAACCGAATGCACAAGTGGCAGCAAGCGTGATTAATCTGCCGGGGAAAGGATACCGCTTCATCGTCGGCGGCCCGGAAGGGATTGAGACGGTCGTCGCCATTCTCGCGCAAGCACCGATCGATCAATTGTCACCCTCATCGAAGGAAGCGTTTCGACCACTTGACATGAAACCACAGGCTCTCGTTAGGGAGCTTTCCACGGCGCTTCCCCCTGCCACATGGACGTCAGCCTGGGCTCAATTCACCGTCTACCAGCCGAAGGGGATCGTGCACATCGAGTCGCAGCCGGCCGGCGCAAGGATCCGCATCAACGGTGAGGACCGCGGTCTAGCTCCCAAAGACCTCCTCCTTCCCGCAGGCAAGGCTGAGATCACGTTAAGCAAGAGTGGATATGAGCCGTTCAGCGAAACTGTCATGGTTCACGATCAGGACATGATCGACATCGATGCTCGCCTCCAAGAGGCGATGCCTTATCGTGAAAACTACGGTATTTCGCTTCCTACCTTTATCGGGATCGATGCAGGAGCGGACAGCATCGGGATGGAGGTCGGCATCGCCCGTGCTTTCGGCATAGCAACAGCAATCCGCTTCACCGGAGACGCTGCGCCTGCACCGGGAGAAACGTACAACCTCGGCCCGGAGCTCAACCTTGACTTGCGGTTGCACCTGGCGCTTACAGAGCGCGTATCGCTCCTGCTAGGAGGAGGCATTGGCCTGCAGAACACGGCGATCGCTCCCGCAGTTACCTCCGCTGTTACTCCGTCAGAGATCACCATTGAACCGGATATAGAGACGGAAGTCTTTCCGAGCTTTGTAGTTGGCCTGCAGGTTGACATCGGCCGCGCCAGCCTTGTTGCAGGCTATCATCTACAGCGGGGACTCATCCTTGGTGTCGAGCTCCCATTTGCAAGATAGGTTCAACAGCCAAGAAGAAAAGCCCTGGCACTCATTCCCAGGGCTTTCTGCCTCCATATGTGCGCGGAGAATCTCAGGTTCTCACCACGATATCTTCCAACCGAGCTTCCATTCAGAGAAACCAGTTGTATCGACTATAATGCTCGTGGAAATAGTAGCGCCACTTCCCAGGCCGATGGAGATGCCGATATCTGTTTCAGCCCAATCGAACAGCGTCGTGTGTATGTCTTGGAAATAGGTTGAGGTTTCGAAGACGAGGTTTCCACCGCAGCAGGAATCTCCCGTGCTCTTGATGGTGAACCGCTCCCAGTAAGTGTCCTTTACGTGGTGAAGGCCATCGAGATAGGATAGGCTTTCAAAACTCACCCCATCCCAATCGTAGCTCACTTCCAACCCGTAGATCGAGAGCCCTGTGATCTCGGTCGCGCCACCTGGACCAGGCTCCAGGCTCGCATAGACTTTAAAACAGGTATCCGTTCCCAGGTTAAGCTGCGGAGTGATCGACAAGGTCTTGGAGAGAAGCGAGAAGCTAAGTTTCCCGTCGAAGGTGATATAGGGGATCCCCACATCTATGTCCGATACAGAGAACGAGACGCTATCAAACCCGGACTGATTGATCTTCCACGTAGCGGTGATATCCTTTACACAGCCGAAATCGAAGGCAAAAGTACCCTGAACTCGGTCAAAGCAGAATGAGCAATCCGGGTCCACTAGATTAAAGTAGATAGTCGCTGATGTAACTAGCGCTTTATCGCTCGGCCCTGTGATAGTTAGGGAACAATTCGATCCACCGGTAGCCTTTGTGAAACTACCGTTCAGCGTTACACCCGCAGTTGCCAGTCGTGCGGTGGTCGTCCAGGCGTTTGCAGAGACGGAAACCGTAATATGAGACTCATCTACGTAAGCAGAGGAACCATCCGTAGCGTAAATCCGCACATAACGAACCAACCGCCCAACGCTGATCTGCCCTGAATCGCCATTTCCGCTGAACTTGGGTGAGACCGTATCCCAACTGGTACCATCCGAACTCACTTCAACGTGCCAGTGGGTTGTCGACGCATTGACCTTCACCCCGGTTGCGGAAACCCAGTCCACAAAATACACCTGTCCCAGATCATACTTGTGGGCTGGTGAGTTCGTCGTACTTGATCTGTTGATCAGGGCCGATGAAGAGCCGAGCACTGGGAAGAAGGTAAGCTGGCTATTTAGAATGATGATCCCAAGGGATCCTGATGTAGTAAACTGCTGGCGAGCCAGCCCGCTCATATCAAACTGTGAAACACTCCCCACAGTCCAATCATCACTTGAGAAGTTCAAGGTCAGCTCAGTATAGGTATCGGAGTCAGTCTGTACGAATCCGCTAAGGCCTGAAGCGTTTGGACTGAGCTCTATCCCCACATCGAAGCTTCCCGAAAAGGGGCTGGCCGCAAATGCAGCCAGCCCCCCTGCGATTACCAGCGTCAACACTGTAAGGAGAAGTTCCAGTGCCCTCTTTCTCATCAGTCCTCTCCCTCCTCTAGTTGAATACGCAGCCGCTTCTGCGTTCCATCGTCGAACCCGAGCCAGAGATCATATGTCCCGGGAGCCAATCCTTCTGTAGGGATGTCGAGGGAGTACAGCTCGGTATCGGCATCGTAGTTGAATCCCCAAAGGTTGAGGACCTCGTAAACCTCCTCCTCTCCAAGGGTTACCTTGACAAGGGTGCAGCTAACCACCGC
>CAYQFN010000136.1:0-4823 GCA_964416685.1 uncultured Thermotogae bacterium
ACATTATCAAAATACATCTCACCATCAACCCTCAAACCACTAAGAGATAACCTACTTACAACATCCAAAACATCCAAGACTAATCTTAGCAACTCACACTGTCTTTGACTAGATCTAGACTTAGAAACTAACCCTACACTAGAACTAGTACTAGTACCCCTACTCCTACCCTCAGAAGATGACAACTTAGACTTTGATACAAGAACTTCTAACGATGTACTAACACCTTCACCTTGACTAGAACTAGACACAACTATAGATTCACCAAACCTATCACTACCACTAGCCTTAGGAAGATCTTTAACCATGCTGATGGTAGGAACCCTAGTCCCTTCACTCTCACCTTGAGTGTCCTTGACTCTACTAGAAATCCTTCTAATCTTAAAAGATAGTAATTCCTTAAAACCAATTAGTATCCTGTATACACCACGTTCTAACCTCTTAATCAATCCTTTTCTCTCCAACCTCTTTAAAACATCATGAATTCTTCTCCTATCTAATCCTAATTTGTTTTTAATCTCCTGAGGTGTAAAGGTTAGAAGTCCTTGTTCAAGTATTGTTTTAAGTACTGTATACTCTACTGGACCTAACCAGTATTTACTAGAAGTAGGGGTAATAGTGTCCTTGACTGGGTCATGGTCAGAGTTAGGTTTATAAACCCTATATACACAACCTTCACTTGAAACTGAGTAAATGATGATCCCCTCGGGGAGTGCCCCCTATTTTAATTAATTCTAATTCTCTAAATTATTAAAAAGAGTAGAGGAGTATACCTATCAATTAGTAAGATTTAAAAAAGGATAATGAATGAATAGATACTACTCTTGTCCTCTTACCTCAAACCTACTACTAGGTATACTCTTTCTAACCTCAGTAGCCTCAGAGACTACTCCTCCTCTTAGAACTTCTATAGCTTTAGTAGCCCTATCTACTCTAGGCTTTAAGTAAGTACTAATATCAGAACTCTTGGATTTTACTAAATTGTATAAGCTAATTAGTTCAGTTGCAATTTTAATGTACTCACTCTCAACTTCATCATACTTCTTAACAACTTCCTTAAGATGTTTTAAGTACTCAATCCCCTCCTCAATTATATCCTTTTTAAGCTTAATCCTCACTTCTTACCACCACCTTTACCCTAAACTCTTATATTCAATAGTTAAGAGTAGATACTTTCATTAGGAGTTAAGTAATACTTGGAGTGTAATACTCATGAGGAGATTACTAAAAATCTTCATCATACTTGAAGTACTAGTACTAGTCTTCGTAATGTTCTTAGTAATCATATTGATAAGTTAAAACATATAAATAGTGTAGGTTTAGAGTTAGTAAACAGTACTAGGTCAACAGCATATTACTAAACCAAAATTTAAAAAGCGAGAATAGAGAAGTAAAATCTAATAATCCCCTTCCCCTCATTTTTCGAACCAGAATGACTCATTATTAGTTCGAGTGATGGTAAGATATAAAAGTCTGCTTTTATGTATGGCTAAGTACATGAGTTCGTACTTGAGTTAATACAGCATATCATCAGTTACAGGTTCAACCCTCCTATACCACTTACACTTACAGATGTAGTATAACTTCCTCCTATACTTTCTACAAATAACTAGTGTATAACCATTCCACTCATCAAATCCATCAAAGTACTTACATGATAAACACTTTAACTGAGTAAGAGTAAATGGTGGTAATGACCTCATTAGTAATCACCATCCAATGAGTATATATAGTCTATGAGTATATATACACATTTCATCTCTTTCCCCATCCTGAGACTATATGTACACATAACTATATATACGAATAAGTTACCGTAAGCATACAGTATCTCTTAACTATATATACACATGAGTATATATACGCTAACACTTTAATGAGATAAAAAATGAAAGAGTTGAGGTGATTACTATATATTCTCATACTGATATGAACCACTATACTTCTTCCTAGCCTTATTAGTTAACTTTATGAAAATTAATTGCCCAACTCTAGCATTTCTCTTAAGATAAATTCCATAAGGATTAAAGACTACTAGTAGAGCCTCACTCCTACCAACATATCCAGGATCCCAAATTGCAGTAATTAGAGTAGCCCCCATTCTAATTAGTGAAGATCTTGGCTTACAAATTCCAATACAATCTTCAGGAACTCTAATAATCTCATTGAAAATTACCTTATAAGCACCAGCTGGATAGAGAATCCAGTAATCTTCACTATTAGTCTTGAGTTGAATACACTCTGGTAGTCTCCTCTCACTAAATCCAAGATAACCTGGTTCCTTAAAGAGGAGGATCTCCCTAACTGTTAAGTCAACACCTGCAGGTTGTACTTGAACATTAACATCAATGAGGTTGTCAATAAAGTGAATTACATCATCACCAAGTAGGACACTCATACTCTCTCACACAAGTACTCTCTTACTAGTTTATTTATAAACTAGTACAGGACTACTCACCTGAGTACTCAGACTCCTAAATAACTTCAATTAAAATTCTGACAAAATTGTAAGTGAGGTTATTGGAAAAATAAAAATTTAGATTATAACTTCCCTCTTAACTGATATCCTGTATATTGTTGCTAAGCTTATCATAATACATGAAATCATTACTGCTAAGACTGTAATGAATAGTAATCCATTACCAGACTTGAGTGCTGCAACTAGTGCTATAGCACCATCAGTTCCAAGAAGTTCTTGCTTAATTAGTGAAACTGCTGGTACTGCATTTCCTAAACTTATGAAGGCATTAAACATTACACCACTATTACAAATTAGGTAGTTAGTACCTGTAGCTTCCCTACTAAAGTGGAAAAAGATTATGGCTAGTACTGCATTTACTATAGGACCTCCTAATGCAATTAGTGCTAACTTTTCAGGATCTGTAGTCTCAATTTGTATGTAAGCACCTAATGGTTGACCTACAGCTGAGATGATGATCTCCTTCCCAACTATGGGGACTCCTAGCAAGTAGGCTAGTAGTGCATGTCCTAGTAGTTCGTGAAGGAGTACTGAGATTAAGGCTATTGATGTTGTAATAACTAGTGTTTTAGTTAACTTACTAAAGTCTAATCCAATACTAAAACTCTTGTAGAGGAAGTACAAGCTTAGTGTGAGGAATAGTACTATGAGTAAGAATTCCATAGGCTAAAACCTCTCCTAGGAGTTAGAAAGAGAAGAAAAATTAAAATTTCTTACCCTTCTAAACAAAACCTTCTAACTGCATTACAGCATACTGTAACTTCTCATAAGTTTCTAAATAATCACCAAAGAGTACGTCCTCCTCAAACTTACTAACTAACTCCTTAATTACTTGCAAGAGTTTAAATAAACCCTCCCTCTCCCTCCTAACCTTCTCAACATACTCTCTAACCTTCTCCTGACTCCATATTAAACCACATAAACAGTGACCAAACTTCCTAATATCAGAGTGAGAGTAGTTACATGGGCAGAGGACTTTCAACTCAACTGGTCTACATGGACAGTAGGGAAGTCCATACTTATCAATATTCTTTAAAATTTTTGCAACAATTTCTAAGAACTTCCAGAAGTTAGGATTTCTATCATAACCATACTTATTACAAAAACTTCTTAAAGTTGATAGGAATTGTTTACACTTCTCATGAGATAGTACGTATGCTTTTAATAACTTTTGATAGAAGAATTCACGTAACTTTCTCCTACCCTCCTCACCTTCAGCAAAGGGAATACCATGAAATTGTACTACTTCATTTATCCTAAATGCTGGTGTTGCAAGGTATTTGAAGGGTACTTCTTTTAAGTAAGTAGCATTATATACTTTAACAATAACATTATTGAAGAGTATTGGTAATTCTGAAACAATTTGTATAGCATATGGGCATACAGCACAATCATCATCTACAACAACTTCAATTAAAAACTTCCTATCCTCAGATGGTAGTTTAAAATTATTAAAGTACTCAATACTACACTTCCTAAACTTATCCTCAATAATTGGCTTTAAATCCTTCAACATACCCTTTAGTGGTATAAAGAATAACCTATCCCCAAAAGATGTAGAATTTACCACACTCTAACACCTACAAAAAGAACTTTAAACTAGAATTAGTTATTAAGATTGTTCCTTAATGAGTAACTCATTAAGTAGTTCATACAATGGACTTGAAGTATCACTTTCTACTCCTATAGTTGCAGCTTTTGTAACCCTACTTCTAGATGGTCTATTCTTAATCTTTTCTGTAGCCTCTTTTAGAAGCTTCTTAAAATCATACTTATTTATATATTCCCTAATAGCTTCATTAATAAGATCTTCAAGGAAAATAGTTCTCTCATGAATGATTTGTAGAAGTGTTTTTAATAATCTAAGCTGTTCAAGAAGATTTGGGTCAAAGAATGTAGAGTATTTTATCCAACCCCTACTATTAACAAATGGATTCTTTTTTGATTTTCCCCTCCTTCCCATTGATTTTTAGCCTTCAATCCAATCTTGTAATATCTCAGATATCTGTAATATCTTAGATACTCATTCCTACACGATATTGAATGAGTGAATATTTAAATACTTTCTTCACAAGCATAGGGTAGAACTTTCAATCCTTCTTCAATAATTGCTTGTAGTTCTTCTAAAGTAAATCTTTCAATCCTACCTAACACCTTTCTATACAGGAAGCAGGGTAGTACTTCTAACTCAGGTGTTATAACTAGTAACTTCCTACCAGCAATACAATTATGAGAGACTAGTACTCCCAACTTCTTTAATTTCTCGACATCCTCATTACTAGGCTTTAACTTCTTACAACCTTTAACAACCATTCCAAGAATTGGTAAATCATTAAAGTACTCT
>CAYQFN010000137.1:0-4775 GCA_964416685.1 uncultured Thermotogae bacterium
ATGACTGATACACGCATGGAGAAGCTGAACAAGGCAGCGGCGACGCTGAGGGGTAAGTTGCCGAAGGTGCCGGAGATCGCACTCGTGTTGGGATCTGGCCTGTCGCAGGCGTTTGGTATCCCTGGTAAAGGAGTTACGATTCCGTGGAGGGAGATCCCCGGCTTCCCGCTCCCTACGGTCGCCGGACACGCTGGTGAGTTCTGGGCCGGCGAGGTGAACGGCAAGCAATTGTTGTTGCAGCGCGGGCGCACTCACTACTACGAGGGCTACTCGATCGACGATGTCGTCTTCGCCACGCGCCTGTTCGCCCTATTGGGGATCAAGACTTTGATCGTCACCAACGCCTCCGGCGCGATAAACAGGGATTTCTCCGCGGGGGATCTCGTCCTCATCACTGATCACATCAACATGCTCGGCACGAATCCGCTGCGCGGACCGAACCTCGACGATCTCGGGCCGCGCTTCCCGGACATGTCCGCTGCTTACTCGCTCAGGTTGCGGTCGCTGGCCAAGGAAGAGGCAGCATCTGCGGGGATTACGCTCAAGGAAGGCGTGTATCTGGCAACACTCGGTCCATCGTACGAATCTCCGGCGGAGATCCGAGCGTTCCGCGCCCTGGGAGCTGATCTAGTAGGGATGTCCACCGTTCCCGAGGTAATCGCCGCTCGCCATGCGGGGATCGAGGTACTGGGAATATCATGCGCGACAAATCTCGCCGCGGGAGTGGATCCGGAAGCGACCCTTTCGCATGCAGAAGTTATCGAGACGACGAAGCGTGTTGGTGACACAATGCGAAAGCTTCTCGTTGCAGTGATTGGGCGCATGTAAAACCCGAAGAGCAGATCTGTTTGCGGTGGACGCGCAGTCGCCCATGATATTGAAGCGATACCACACAGCGATTGCAAAAAGACGCGCAAGAAACGGCAGTTTTACGAGCCTTGCATCGTCAACTGACACTTGTATAATCTCGCCGCGTCAAGGGGCAAGCTGAATCTTGCCCCTTGTCCGCACGAACAGCTTTTAAGCTCTTAGGAGGTTGTAACCATGGCCAATGGCCCAATGCTCAACCCGTTTGAGATTTCTCAGCGGCAGCTCGATAAGTCGGCAAAGAAGCTGAACCTCGACCCGCAGGTGCACGCGCTTCTGCGCGAGCCGATGCGAACACTTGAGGTCCACTTCCCGGTGAAGATGGATGATGGGACGACAAAACTGTTCAAGGGATTCCGCGTGCAGTACAACGATGCGCGCGGACCGACAAAGGGCGGAATCCGCTTCCACCCCGAGGAGACAATCGATACAGTTAGAGCTCTGGCCGCTTGGATGACTTGGAAGTGTGCGGTCGTCGACATTCCATATGGCGGTGGAAAGGGTGGCGTCATCTGCAACCCGAAGGAGCTTTCGGCAGGAGAATTGGAGCGACTCGCACGGGGCTACGTTCGCGCAATCGGCCGGTTCATCGGTCCTGAGAGGGACATTCCGGCACCAGACGTGTACACGACTCCGCAGATCATGGCCTGGATGATGGACGAGTACTCCAAAATCGTCGGTTACAACACCCCCGGACTAATTACTGGCAAGCCGATCGCGGTGGGTGGCTCACTCGGACGCGGTGACGCAACCGCACGTGGTGCTGTCTACACGATCATCGAGGCGGCAAAGGTCCTCGGCATGAACCTCAAGGGCGCAACCGTCGCCATTCAGGGATACGGGAACGCCGGTTACTTTGCGGCTAAGCTGATAAAGGAACTGGCTGGTAGCAAAGTCGTCGCGGTCAGTGACTCCCGTGGTGGTGCCTACTCCGCCGATGGCATTGACATAGAAGCCGCGTTCGAGCAGAAGAAGTCCACCGGTGCCGTTTCCGGACTTGCTGGGACAAAGAAAATCACAAACAGTGAACTCCTTGAACTTGATGTCGATGTGCTAATCCCCGCTGCGATCGAGAACGTGATTACCGACAAGAATGCTAATGCCATCAAAGCCAAGCTCATCGCTGAGATAGCAAACGGACCCACAACCCCTGAGGCAGACGAGATCCTTGTCAAGAACGGCAAGTACATCATCCCTGACTTCCTGTGCAACGCCGGTGGAGTAACCGTCTCCTACTTCGAGTGGGTGCAGAACATCGGCGGATACTACTGGAAGCTTGAAGACGTGCACGCACGACTTGAAGAGAAAATGGTCGATGCATTCCATGCCGTCCACGAAATGGCGCAGAGCCAGAAGGTTGACAACCGCGTCGCTGCGTACATGGTTTCGGTACAGCGTGTCGCCGAGGCGATGAAACTGCGCGGTTGGGTGTAGTAGATTTAAGGAAACAATAATACGATTTCAAATACGGGCCTTCAGAAATGGAGGCCCGTTCTTCTTGTGGTGCTGCAGAGAGAGTGGTCGATTACAAGCTTTGCGTGTAGAATGATGCTTGTTTCCCGCAGGTTGCTCCGCCCCTCATGGTGAGAAACGTATGCGAAGGGGATATCACACGCGTCAAAGGAGACTTTATATGGCCAATGTCGACGAGCTTGAGGCCCTACTGCGGCCGCCGGAACTGGAGATGCCGCCCTACCCACCGAAGGCGATCACCCTGGCCAGTGGGGAGAAAATGGTGGTCCGACAGATAGATCGAGAAGAGGTTCCAATCCTCCTCGAAGCGATCTACCCACTACTGTGGGTCGAGCGCGATTACTATGACATCGTCTCGGCGCGCCTGTTCGGTGAACTCCTGGCTTACAAGCGTTATCGCGTAAAGAACGAGTACGTTCTTGTTGGCCTCATCGATGGTGTGCTAGCCGGAATGGTCAACGGCCACATGGTCGACGAGAAGGTTGGCATGAGCTACCACACGATGACGATTCGGCGCGGTCTACGCGTGGGCTCGCACCTGTTTGCCGCCAAGATGGAATATCACATGGAGTACCTCAATCAGGAAGAGGTGCTCATTGTCGCCGAGAGCCCGATCGGGTTCCGACGGTGGATGATCGAGTACCCGCTACAGAAGAAGTACGAGGTTCCACACGAGCTTGGCGGGGGGCCATCGTGGGTTCTCACCAAGGACACGTACCTCGCGGCCAAACCGCGCCTCGTCTCCGGCAGTCGTCCAGTCCCGCCGGAACTCCTCGCTAGCGCACAGACGATCGTCCTTCCCGAGGAAGAGACGGTCGTGGCGCAGGTGCTCGGTGGAAAAGGAGGCGACAAATGAGGCCTGTAGCTGTGATCGGTGCGGGAATGACGCAATTCGGTCGCTCCGAATGGCCCCTTCTCAAGCTGATGAATGTAGCATCGCTTGCCGCCTTGCATGATGCAAAGCTTGGGGACGTGAAGGTGGACGAAGTCGTCGTTGCTAACATGGGCGCGGCACGGTTGAACAAGCAGACGGCAATTGCGAGTGCCCTCGTCGATCGATTAAATCTCTACCCGGCGATGGCCGAGTCTGTGGAGAACGGGCCGGCATCAGGAGCATCGGCGTTCAAGGTTGGTTATCAAGCGATTGCCTCCGGTATGGCCGATGTCGTTCTCGTCACTGGTGTAGAGATGATGCGCGCAGTGAACAACCTCGAAGCGACGGATTTTGTCGCCAGCCTCTCTCACCCGGAAGCGGAGTACATCTACGGCGTCACCCTCCCAGGATTGGCGGGGATGTTTGCGCGACTGTACATGGAACGCTACGGCGTCACGCGCGAGCACCTGGCGATGGTGGCGATCAAGAACCATGCCAACGCGATGAAGAATCCCTACGCTCACATTCACCAGACGGTGACGATGGAAGGAATCCTCACAGCACCAGAAGCGGTGGTGAACAATCCCCCGATCGCCGAGCCGTTGCACATGTTCGATTGCTGCCCAGTAAGCGACGGTGCGGCATCCGTGGTCCTCGCCACGCAGGAGATCGCCGAGAAACTCGGTCGCCCAATCGTGCGCGTCTCTGGGATCGGGCAGGCAACAGACACGCACGCCGTGCAGGAGCGACCAGATCCAACCGAACTCACAGCTGTCCGACTGGCCGCGCAGCGGGCGTTCGCCATGGCCGGGATCACCCCACAGGACATTGATGTCGCTGAGCTGCACGATGCGTTCACGATCCTCGAGATCGCTGAGAGCGAAGAGGTCGGCTTCTTCAAGAAGGGTGAAGGACACAAGGCACTCGCCGATGGTGTCACCTCGCTCGGAGGCAAACTCCCGATCAATCCCTCCGGCGGACTGAAGGCAAAGGGGCATCCAGTCGGTGCCACCGGCGTGGCGCAGCTTGTCGAGCTCACCTGGCAACTGCGCGGTGAGGCCGGCGAGCGGCAGGTGGAGAACGCCAAGAACGGCTTTGCCTGTAACTTTGGCGGTTTTGGGAACAACGTTGTCGCGACAGTGCTCACACGGGAGGGCTGATCATGGATGAGAAAGTATATGGCGCTCGCTGCAAAGATTGCGGCAAAGAAACCTACCCGGCGCATGCCCGCTGTCCCGAATGTGGATCGGAGACTCTGGAGCCGCTCGAGATCGCGGGGGAGGGGAAGGTGTTGACCTACACTGACCTCTACGCGCTGCCGCTCGACTACGAGCAGCGCTATCTGCGCTTGGCGATCGTTGAGTTGGATAGCGGCTTGCGCGCCACCGGACAGCTCATGGACGAAAAACCGAAGATCGGAAAGCGGGTAAAGACCATAATTGGCGTCGTGCGGCAGAGCGGTGATCGCAAGATCCACGGTCTGCAGTTCGTGCCCGTTTAGAAAGATTGATCTGGGCGGGAGATACTCTGGTCTCCTCCCGCCCACGCAACTTGCGCTCAA
>CAYQFN010000138.1:0-4761 GCA_964416685.1 uncultured Thermotogae bacterium
TCGGCGATCGCCTGCTCACTGACGTCCTTGGCGCCAACCGCCTGGGGATCTACTCGGTCCGGATTAAGCCTACTTGAGTCGTGGATCGAGGACATCACGCAGGCTGTCCCCAAGGATGTTGAACCCGAAGACAGTTATGATGATACACAGACCCGGATAGACGGCCATCCACCACGCGGTGCGCATAAACTCCTGTGCCTGCTGGAGCATCGCTCCCCAAGAGGGTATCGGTGGCCTCACTCCGAATCCAAGGAAGCTCAGGCCTGCCACGGTGATGATGTTTACACCGATCGACATCGTCGTTACAACCAGCAGTGACGCGATCGCGTTCGGCAATACATGCCGTAGTATGATCCGTCCAGTGGGAGCACCGACCGCGCGCGCGGCGAGGATGTAGTCCTCCTCCCGCACCGAGAGGACCTCGCTGCGGATGATCCGTGCCGGGCCCAGGCCGAAGATGCCAAGGACGACGATAAGCGTCGGGATGCTCGATCCCCACAGACTGATGACAAGGAGGGCGAGAACGAGGAAAGGGATCGAGTTGATGATTTCCAAGAACCGCATGATGACAGCATCGGCGGCGCCGCGAAAGTATCCACCGATCAGGCCCAAGAAGCCGCCGAAGAGCATATTCAACAGGGTGGCCATTCCTCCGATCCCTAGAGCAACGCGGGAACCGAAGATTAGCCGGTCGAGTACATCGCGGCCGAAGTTGTCCACCCCCAAAGGGTGTTCAGGCGAAGGCGGCGCAAGAAAGTTTACAAGGTCCATCTTAAGGGCGTTACCTCTCGCATAGAATGGCGCGAATAAGGCCACATAGCAGACGAACAGGATGATCAGCAGCCCCACGATCCCTTTGGCGTCTTTGGAGAAGCGTCTTGCTACGATCTGCCAGTAGCCACGGACAGAGTTCTTTTCGCTTCTTACGCGGATCGAACGACGCAGGTCAAAGAGGGCAAAGATCCAGATCCCGAAAGTGAGCAAGAATAGGGTCAAAGTCGAGAACCAGTACTCGGACGGACTCTTGCTAGCCGAATAGGCGAACCACGCCAGCCGTCCCCGCATGATCGCGAGGTAGAAGGTTCCACCGTGGACAGCGAGCAGGGTCCAGAACACGAGCGCCTTACGCCACCAGCCATACCTGATATGGCCTAAACCGGGGAGAATGAGCGTGAGGAGATAGTCTTGCAGCCGCATCTTACCGGAGGCAGCGGCGTCGCGATCGGTATCAGTCATAGGTAATCCTCGGATCGATATATGCATACATGAGGTCAACAATGAGATAGGAGATCATATAGCAGGCACCCATAAACAGGGCCAGTCCGAACACAACCGCCTGATCGCGGCGTATGATCGACTCATACATCAACCGTCCGATTCCCGGCCAGGCCGTCGTCGTCTCGGTCAGGACCGCCCCGGCAAAGAGTGACCCGACCTGCATCCCGATGTTCGTCACCACAGGTGCCAGGGCGTTACGGAACGCATGCTTGATCAAGACCACCCGTTCGCTTAATCCCTTGGCACGGGCGGTGTCGATATACTCCTGTCGCATCACCTCGAGCATGCTCGCCCGGGTGAGCCGGGCGTTCATTGCCATCTGCACCGAAGAGAGAGCCACGGCGGGGATGATCAAGTGCCGCAGACCATCCAACGTAAGGAAAGACCATCCTCCAATCGTTGCCCCTCTGCCGGAGACTGGAAGAACGTGCAAGATCACTCCGAAGATCAGCATCAACATCAGTGCGAACCAGAATACCGGGATCGAGATACCCATTAGGGCGGCGGTCGTAACCGTATAATCCAATGGGGAGTTGCGATAGATCGCCGAGAGGAGCCCGGCAGGGATGGAGACAAGGAGTGCGAGGATCATCCCCGCGGCTCCCAGTTCCACCGTTGCTGGGAGTCGCTCGATGATCACTGTCCACACCGGCTTGTGATAGGTCATCGCCTGTAGCTGCCCATTACATAAGCCGCTGATCAAGCGCCAGTACTGCACATGGAGAGGCTCATAAAGGCCGAGTTTAACCCGGATTGCTTCGATAGTCGCTGGAGTAGCCCCCAGCCCGGCCATCACCCGCGCCGGGTCGCCCGGCATTGCTTTTAATAGAGCAAATATGAGGACAGTAAGCCCAAAGAGCACAAAGACAAGCTGCACTAGCCGCCGCACCGCATAACCGAACATACCGAATAAACTCCTTCAAGAAACCCTGAGCTGCCGATACTCGGCAGCTCAGGGCCGTAGGTCTCCCAAAAAACGGCAAACGCTCTACTCTTCCACCCACACGTTATTGGACGGGCTGCAGAGCTGAATCCAAGCGAGCGGACTTATCTGGAAGTCGTGCACCCGACTCCTCACACCGCGCGTCTCAATGTAGTGATAGCCCGGAATGTGGGGATACTCAGCGAAGATCTTCCGCTGTGCCTCGACATACAGGGCCTCTCTCGTGCTCTGATCGCAACCTGAACAGGTATCAGCCTGCTTAATCAGCGCATCTGCCTCTGGGTTCGAATACCAAGAGAAGTTATTCGCCGTCCCGATGACCGCGTTCTCCGTGGTCAATAGGTAGTAGATGAAGTCATGTGGGTCTGCTCCTCCACTCCATCCCATGAGGAAGATCTCGTAGCCAGCGCCGAGCGGATCGTCCTCACTTCGATACAACAGGTCGAGCAGCGGACCCCAATCGAGTGGTTGCACCTCAGCGTTGATCCCGTTCTCCGCGAGGTTTGTGGCGAGGATCGTCGCTAACTGCGTGCGCCGCGGGTCGAGCGGGCAGTAGATAGTCGTCTTGAAATTCGGTGGAATAACACCCTCTTCCTTCAGTTGGTCGAACAGCGCCTTGGCCGCTGCATCGTCCTCCTCGAGTGCGATGTTGTTCTGCAGATACTCGCGGTCACTTCCCCACAGTGCGGGCGGGGTGCATCCGTACGCCCTGGTTCCGGTCAACCCCTGGAAGATGGAGAAGACGGCGGCATCCATATCGATCGACATGTAGACTGCCTTCCGGAAGCGGACGTCATTACTCGGTGCATGCGAGCAGTTGAAAGCGATATAGAAGTAGGACAGGCTTGGAACCTGTTGTACCTCCACCCCCTCCATCGCTCGGAAACGGGCGACGTCCTGAGCCGGCATGTTGTCTACAATATCGATCCCTCCGGATTCCAACTCGAGCATCATCGTGGCGAGCGTCGGGATGGGCCGGTAGATCACCTTATCCAGGTTTGGATGCACGAGCCAGTAGTCCTCGTTCCGCTCCAGTGTGATGTGATCACCTGGCTTCCACTCCACGAATTTGTACGGCCCACTCCCGATCGGGGCGAGATTGAACGCCTCAGGCCCCATCTCCTCGCAGGTGTCCTTCGGAACGATTGATGCGCTTTCGCTCACCAGCCCCGGACAGAACGGAGTCCACTCTGGTTTGTTAATGAACTTGACTGTGTAGTCGTCGATGACCACTACTTCCTGAAGCCAAGTGTACTCCGACGCGTTTGGCGACCCATTATCCGGATTAATGATCCAGTTAAAGGTGTACGCCACATCCTCTGCAGTCAGGTCTTCACCATTGTGGAATTTGATCCCTTCGTTCAAATAGAACGTCGTTGAGGATCCGTCCTCTGCTACATCCCACGACTTGGCGATATGTGGGATGGGCTTCAGGGTGTCAGGATCCATGCCGATTAAGTCATCGAAAACCTCACCGTATACGTACGCGTCGTATGCGGAGTTGGAGACCCGTGGATCAAGGTCCTTGAATGTCTGACTTACCCCGATTACCAGAGTCCCTCCGACGTGTGCTCCTGGTGTCTCTGGAATGGCTGTATCCGCCACCACTAAGACCCCAAACATCAATAGACTAATTACCAAACAAAGCATACCTTTCTTTAGCATATACAAACCTCCTTATTAAACTGCTAAAGCCCCGCTTACCATAGTCCCTTCTTGTCCTAGCAAGGGAAGTAATGGTAGGGTAACTACTCGAACCAGAAAGCGCTCGTCACCACAGCATCCGCTCCGTCACCAGAAAGCGTAATCTGCAGTGTTCCGCCTGCGACAACGACAACATCGATAAAGGCGAAGTTGTTCGAGACCGCTACCAGAGTTGCTTCCTCTCCACCCCACGCAATTACATCTGACGCCGTAAGAGACACTGCCTTGTCAAAGACTATCCCAAGCTTCATGACAGTGTTCCCCGTGTTGTTGTCAAACAGAAGTACGCCCACCGAGCGCGGAGTAACGGGGGTCTGAGAGATCCCTACCACCCCCAAGGCAAGCACCAACAAGACTACTAGGCCAAGTTTTCTTATCACCAAAACCTCCTTTACAACATACCCTCCCTTTGTGAAGTCAAGCGACTCCTACAGCGAATTCCAGACAACTTTGTTCCCGAGACGCGCATTCGCGTCTAGCCTATCAAGATCTAGTAGATAGACACAATCATTATAGCGAGGCAGCAATGAGAAGTCAACCAGTCTACAGGCGACAAATACTCAATTCAGAGCTGGTCAGATTATATGCGGTTTTAGAATAACTTATAGGAACAGTTACGACAGGCATCTCTAGTACGGCAGCTACCCTTCACCTGAAGCTTGGCTATCAATTTCCAATCGGCTATCATTCGCCTCGTGACAAAGGGGAGAAGGAATGTCGCACGATAGTACATCTTGCTTATGCAGACAGAATTTCTTGCCCGTTCTTTCTTCGAAACAACTACGCGATACGGGAGGAAACACGGATGAACGTAAAGGACCTTGTCGCCCTATCTT
>CAYQFN010000139.1:0-4691 GCA_964416685.1 uncultured Thermotogae bacterium
CGTGAGTGGTTAGCTCAATAGACCCGGTTTGCAGAAGGAACGAAAGAGCTTGATCTTCTTCTCCTGCATCAGCTTAGCGCTTTCCGTGTCACTGCGTTGCTGCTCCACCTCCTTTAAGGATTCCATCGTTACCCCTTTTGTTGACCAACTTGCGTGGCGGTAGTAGTATGTATACTACTAATGTTACATTGTGGAGGTAATACCATGCGCGAGGTAGTGAAAGTGACGATCAGCCTTCCCTCCGACCTTCTACAACTTACCGATGAGACAGCGCAGGCAGAGCAGAAACCGCGTAGCGGAGTCATTCGCGATGCTCTGGCGAGGTACATCGAAGAGAGGGAGCGTCAGGAGATGATCAAAGGCTACCAAGAGATGGCTGCGATGAACCGCGCCCTGGCCGAGGAGGCCAATGCGGCAACAAACGAGGTCTGGCTTAGGTATGCTTAGGCGCGGAGAGATCTACGTAGCGGATTTAAGCCCGGTACGCGGGCATGAACAAGGAGGAACACCTCCGGTTCTCGTCATCCAAAACGATGTTGGAAACGAGTACGCGAGCACGACCATCGTCGCTGCCATCACTTCGCGAACGAAGAAGCAAATGCCCATTCATGTTGGCATCACAACTGACGAAAGCGGACTTCCCCAGGACTCGATCGTTCTCCTGGAACAGATTCGCACTCTGGACAAGGAACGTTTGGAAAGAAAGATCGGGAGCCTGAGCCAAGAGAAGATGCGCGAAGTGGACCGGGCACTGTGTAAGAGCCTGGGTCTTAAAAGACGGGGTCAGGTCTTGCAATCCAACACTTAGATATATGTAGACAAAGCATAGTGTTGGATTGCAAGACCTGACCCCGGAATGTTGGAATGCAAGACTTGACCGCAACGAGGTTCTAATGAACGAAGAGGAACTGCTCAACCAGATCTATACGGCGATCTCCAGCGGAGAAGGCCTCTCTGATGTGATTCGCACAATAGCAGAAGGCGCAAAAGCCCTGTTCTACGGTAATGCTGCCACCATCTACTTCTTCGATGAAAAGGAGCAGTTACTTGTCCTCCAGAACTGGGGCTTACCGGAAGGCCTTACCAGCAAGATTGAGAAGCTACTCGGCTTTAAGGTTCGTGGACTCCGCTTACCCGTGATCGAAGGAGGTCACTACTGGCGAACCATGCACGAGCGGCGAGCATTCCTTCTCACAACGCAGCAGGAGATCACCGGCTTGATCGCGGAACTGGCAACTGATCACCCGACAGTCAAGAAACTCGTCCCGATGATTGTTCGTCTCCTAGGGTACCGTACTGTCCTCATCGCGCCACTTGTCACTGCCGACGAGATCATCGGAGTGATAGACGTCGGGAGCAAGAAGGAACTTGGAAACGAGGACCTGGAGCGATTTAAACGGTTGGCAGGCACTCTCAGTGTGGCGATCACCAATGCTCGGCTTTTGGAGAAGGTGCAGGCCGCACGCAAAGAAGCCGAAACTGCCCACAACCTGCTCTCCGATACCTTCGCCCGCATCACCGATGGGGTCGTTGCGCTGGACAAGGACTGGCATTACACCTATGTCAACCAAAAGGCCGCGCTCATGCTCAACCGCGACAAGCCAGAGGATCTGCTGGGTAAGCACATCTGGACGGAGTATCCCGAGGGTGTTGGTCAGCCGTTCTACAAAGCCTGCTACAAGGCGATGGAGACTCAGAAGCCTGTCTATCTCGAAGAATACTATCAACCGTGGGATCGCTGGTTCGAGAACCGCATCTATCCCTCTTTTGATGGCATCACCATCTACTTCACCGAGACGACAGAGCGTGTGCAGGCAGATGAGAAGTTGCGCAAGACCAATCGAGCGCTGAAGGTGCTCAGCGAGAGCAACCAGATGATGGTTCGAGTCACGGAAGAGGCAGAACTGCTGTCCGAGATCTGCCGCATCGTGGTCGACGTAGGAGGCTATAAGGCAGCGTGGATCGGCTTCGCGGAGGACGATGAGCGCAAGACGGTCCGTCCGGTGGCGCAAGCGGGGCTCGCCGAAGGCGATCTCGACCCCGAGGCGGTGACGTGGGACGACACGGAGAGGGGCCGCGGGCCGACCGGCACGGCCATTCGCACAGACAAGATCTGCATTGCCCAAAATGTCCTGACCGATCCTGAATTCGCCCCTTGGCGTGAGGACGCAATGAAGCTTGGCTACGCCTCATTACTCGCCCTTCCCTTGCATGTAAACGACCACGTCTTGGGGGCTCTGAACATATTCGCCTCTGAACCGGACGCCTTCGATGCGGATGAACTGAAGCTATTGATGGAGTTGTCGGGTGATCTGTCGTATGCGATCAGTGTGCTACGCACTCGCGCCGAGCGTGAGAAGGTGCAAGCTGCATTGCGGGATAATGAGCAGTTACTAAGCAGTGTCTTTGACAGCATTCAAGATGGGATCAGCGTTCTTGATACCGATCTGACGATCCGGCACACCAACGCAGTAATGGAGAAGTGGTATGCGGCGAACCTTCCTCTCACGGGCAAGAAGTGCTACGCATGCTATCACAACAAGAACAGCCACTGCGATCCCTGCCCGACATTGCGATGTATTCAGTCCGGGAGAACGGAACGGGACGTCGTGCCGGGGCTGGAAGGGTCTCCTATCGAGTGGCTCGAGCTGTTCAGTTATCCGATGAAGGATCCACAGTCGGGCAAGGTGACAGGTGTTGTTGAATTCGTTCGCGACATCACCAAGCGGGTACAGGCAGAGGAGGCGCTACGTCGGGAGCGAGACCTAGCCAAGGCGCTGACGGAGGCAACCGCCGCGCTCACCGCTACCCTTGACTTCGAGCGGGTACTGGACGTCATCCTGAACCAGGTCAGCCAGGTTGTCCCCAACGATGCTACCAACATCATGCTCATCGAGGATGATCAGGCGCGCATCGTCCGCGGGCGTGGCTATGAGCGCTTTGGCACGGAGGGGTTTGTCGCTACGGTTGTCTACCGCATCTCCGAGCTGCCTAACCTTCAGCAAATGCTACAGAGCGGGGAGCCTATGGTCATTCCTGATACCGCCACCTATCCCGGCTGGTATCAGTTGCCGGAGACGAAGTGGCTGCGGTCATATGCGGCTTCGCCCATTATCGTACACGATAAGGTGATTGGTTTTCTCAACGTGGACAGCGCTACCCCCAGCTTCTTCACTCAAGCTCACGCTGAGGCCCTGCGTTCCTTTGCCGACCACGCCGCTGCCGCCATCGAGAACGCACGGCTGTACGAGAAGGTTCAGGAAGAGCTAACCAAGCTCAAGCAGGCTGAGAAAGCGTTACAGGAGAGCGAGTTGCGCTATCGCGGGATCGTCCAGTATCAGACGGAGTGCATCATTCGCTGGCTGCCAGACGGGACGGTGACCTTCGTGAATGATGCCTTCTGTCATTACTACGGCAAGTCTTGCGATGAATTCATAGGCAGCGACTGGCTAGGAGTTGTTGCCCAAGAGGATCGCGAACAGATGCGGGCGTATGCAGAGAGCCTGAAGTCCAAATTGACCCCGGAGAACCCGATCTCAACATTGGAACACCGAGAAGTGGCGGCGGACGGCGAAGTGCGCTGGATGCATTGGCGCGAACAAGCGATCTTCGATGAGCAGGGCAATCTAGTGGAATTCCAGTCCGTTGGGCGAGATGTCACCGAGCGCAAGGAAGCTCAGGAGCAGGAATACCGCTTGTTACAGCAACAGATGGCTATGAACAAACTGGCGCTTGCGCTGGGCAATTACGCTTCGCTTCATGACATCTATGAGACTATCTATCGATATGTGACAGAGTTGATAGATACAGATGCATTCTACATTTCATCCTACGACAAGAATACGCAGCTCATCCACGCGGAGTATGTGCGAGATGAGTACGGTCACGTGGTGGATCCCGCAAGCCTCCCTCCCCTAACTCTCGAGAGATCCGGTCACGGCACGCAGAGCCAGGTCATCCGCTCAGGCGAACCGATGTACATACCTGATGTCTTTGAGTTCATGGAAAACATCCAGGTATCGTACGATATCGCTCCCGATGGCACAGTCACCAAGGATACGGTCCCCTACGCAGAGCAAGAAGATGTCCTCAGATCAGAGCTCCTTGCCCCCATGCTTCTCAGGGGAGAAGTAACCGGTGTAATCGGGGTTGAGAGCAAGCAGGTGGATGCCTACACCCAAACCGACCTGGATCTACTGTCTGGGCTTGCCAACGTTGCTGCGGTAGCAATTGAGAATGCTCACCTGCAAGAGGGGCTAAAGAAGACGCTAGGAGATACGATCCGCGTTGTTGGGCTAACGACTAAAATGCGCGACCCATACACCGCCAGGCATCAAGAGAGGGTGACCGAGCTTGCTTGCGCCATCGCGCGCGAAATGAGCATTCCTGAAGGGCAAATCGAGGGGATCCATGCTGCTGGATTGATGCACGACATTGGAAAGATCGCAGTTCCCGCTGAGATCCTCACCAAACCGGCAAAGCTGACCGATCTGGAGTTCCAACTCATCCGGCGTCACCCTGAGGTAGCTTACGATATCCTGAAGGAAATTGAGTTCCCGTGGCCGATCGCCGACATCGTTCTCCAGCACCACGAGCGGATGGATGGGTCAGGCTATCCGAACGGTCTCAAGGGGGATCAGATCCTCCTTGAAGCGCGGATTCTGGCGGTCGCGGATGTTGTCGAGGCGATG
>CAYQFN010000140.1:0-4685 GCA_964416685.1 uncultured Thermotogae bacterium
ACAGTGGATCCCCTGCCGCGAGCTCGTCCAACAACTGGTTGATGCGAAGACCGTAGAGGAGGGAGCTGTCTACCTGTCTAGGTGACACATCAGTTGCGCGTGTAGAGCATGCCTCCGGGTAGGTATGGCAGCATTGACGGATCTTGCGTCAGCCCCTATAATCTTTCCTGCTTGGCGGCGTAGCCAAGTGGAAAGGCAAGGGACTGCAAATCCCTGATTCAGCGGTTCGAATCCGCTCGCCGCCTCTTGGTAACCAGAATTGGGTGGTTAGCTCAGCTGGGAGAGCGCATGCTTGACGTGCATGAGGCCAGAGGTTCGAGTCCTCTACCACCCACCAGTTTGCCTTGTTTACGAGCGCTACCGCTTTGCGTTTTAATCCACTTTTCCTGCTACCACCAGCGGCTGTAAATGTGTATTATCACTGGCTACGTGAACAAGCTCACAGCTACTGCTTGTAAAGGAGGATGTGATGGATGTTGTAGCCCTTAAGAAGAAGGCGAACAAACTGCGAGGGGATGTGCTGCAGATGGTGACCCACGCCAATTCCGGGCACCCAGGAGGCGCGATGGGGATGGCCGATGATCTGACAGTCCTCTACTACCGCTATTTACGCCACGACCCGCGGAACCCCGATTGGCCTGATAGAGACCGGTTTCTTCTCTCTAATGGACATACCTGCCCCATCCTCTATGCGATACTCGCCGACCGCGGCTACTTCCCGCGTGAGGAACTATGGCACCTGCGCACGTTCGGTGCGCTCCTACAGGGTCATCCATCGACAGCATGGAAGATCCCGGGGGTGGAGATGTCGAGCGGATCTCTGGGCAACGGCCTCTCGGTCGCTGTGGGGATGGCGCTTGCGGCCAAGCTCTCCAAGAAGGATACGCGCATCTACTGTTCGATCTCCGATGCTGAGTGTCAGGAGGGGCAGCCGTGGGAGGCGGCGACCGCTGGGGTGCATCATCGCGCGGACAACCTGTGCGCCATCCTGGACTGGAACATGTGCCAGATCGACGGCTACACCAGCAGTGTGATGGACGTCGGCGATCTCGCGGCGAAATTTGAAAGCTTCGGCTGGAACGTGCACGAGATCAACGGACATGATTACGAGGCGATCATCTCCGCCTACGATGAATTCATCGCTAGCGCTGGATCGGGAAGGCCGACGCTCATTGCATCCCACAATATTCTCGGCAAGGGTGTCTCATTCATGGAGAACAATCCCAAATGGCACCACGGGGCGCTCTCGCAGGAACAGATGACTGAGGCGTTTCTAGAGCTCGGCCTGGGTGAAGCAAACTGGGACAAGATCAAGCCCTAAACAAAGGGCAGAAAAAGGACGGAGATAACATTGACAACGCTATTTGAGAACAACCCAATCTGCCGGATGCTCGGTATCCGTTACCCGATCTTCCTCGGTGGGATGGCACACGTGTCGCGCGCCCCGCTCGTTGCCGCTGTCTCCGCCGCGGGAGGACTGGGAATCATCGGCTCCGGTGGAATGCCTCCTGACGTACTCGCTGAGCAGATCGCTGATGTTCGCTCTAGGACAGATAAGCCGTTCGGTGTCAATCTGATGCTGTTGGACCCGAACATCGAGTCGCAGCTAGAGATCGTGCTACGTGAACGCGTGACGATGGTGACAACCGGTGCGGGGAACCCGGGGTTGTACATCGAGAGGCTGAAGGAGGCGGGAATCAAGGTCTTCCCGGTTGTTCCAGCGGTTGCGCTTGCGCGGCGAATGGAGCGCGAGGGGGCTGATGGCATCATCGCTGAAGGGACAGAATCCGGTGGGCACGTGGGCGAGGTGACGACGATCGTCCTCGTCCCACAGGTAGCCGACGCTGTCGATATCCCGGTGATCGCCGCCGGCGGGATCGCCGACGGACGGGGCCTCGCCGCAGCGATCGTCCTCGGGGCACGTGGAGTGCAGCTGGGAACGCGCTTCCTCGCTTCGCGCGAAGCGCCCGTGCATGAGAACTTCAAGAACGCTATCCTGAAAGCAAACGAACGAGGAACGATCGTCACCGGCAGGAGCCTCGGCGCACCTGTGCGCACCCTTGCGAACAAAATGAGCAAGCAGTTTGCGCACTATGAGCAAGAAGGACGACCGCGCGAGGAGTTTGAGACACTTGCCGCGGGCGGTTTGCGCCGTGCTGTTTACGACGGGGATATGGAGACAGGATCGCTGATGGCGGGCCAGATCAGTGGGATGATCAACACGATAGAGCCCGTGGAGGCGATCATCGAGGAGATCGTCTCCAGCGCAGCTAAACTCCTTCCGGAGGGGAGGCTGTGAAGCGTGGGCGTCGCCAACGAGAAGACGCTGCACGACCTGGAGTTTGATCGCCTGAAGGGCGTGGTGAAGGAATACGCCTCTTCATCGCTCGGGGAAGAGGCGATCGCTTCACTCGAACCGCTCACCGATCGCGGTGCGATCGAAGCGGGGATGGCCGAGGTGAATGAAGCGGTCTCCTACCTCAACCGCTACTCTCGTTTTTCCCTCGGTGGGGTGAAGGACATCGCACCGCTGCTATCTCGCGCCGAGGAGCAGTCGTTCCTCGACGGGCAATCGCTCCTCCTCGTCCTGCAGACGATCGATGCCACGCAGCAGATACGCACCCGTCTCACCACCGCAGAAGAAGTTAACATCCTTAAGAGCTACGCCGAGAGGTTGTTCAATGGAGCGTCGCTTGGGAAGCGTATCCATCGGGCGATCGACGAAGGAGGAGAGGTGCGCGACGACGCCTCCCCAGCGCTGCGTGAGTTGACGCGCAAGCACCGAACGCTGGAAGCGCGGATCGAGAAGAAGCTGCGTGCTACGATGGATCGCAACGCTGAGATGATCAGCGAAGCGGTGATCACGCGCCGCAACGGGCGGCTGGTCATCCCGATCAAGAGTGGGGCGATCGGCCAGTTGGAGGCGATTGTGCACGACCGCTCCGCTACTGGACAGACCCTGTACGCTGAACCGAGCGTGCTTGTGTCCGACAACAATACTCTCACCCAGCTAGCAAGTGAGATCCGCGATGAACGCACGCGTATCCTGCGCGAACTGACACAGGCGTTGAAAGAAAAGCGCGTTCCGCTCCTGCGCGATCGCTCGATCCTTGCTCACCTCGACTCACTCTTTGCCCGTGCCTCCTACGCCATCTCCAATCGCTGCGCCTTCCCACGCCTCTCAAACCGCATCTCGCTGCGAGACGCGCGCCATCCGCTGCTGAACGTGGACAGAGTGGTCCCGATCTCGCTGTCCATCGGCGGGAGCATGCGGATGACAGTGATCACAGGGCCAAACACGGGCGGGAAGACGGTCACGTTGAAAACGATCGGGCTGCTGACGCTGATGACGCAGGCGATCATCCCCATTCCCGCCTCACCCGATTCCGAGATCCGCGTCGTCTCCAAGATCAGAAGCGACATCGGGGACGAACAGTCAATATCCCAGAACCTGTCTACCTTCTCCGCCCATATGAAGAACATCGTCTCCATCCTGCGGGAGGCCGACGACGATTGCCTGATCCTGCTCGATGAGCTTGGCGCAGGGACGGATCCGCAGGAAGGAGCAGCGCTGGGGCTAGCGATCATCGAGGCGCTCCTGGAGAGCGAGGCCCTCGTCGCCATCTCCACCCACCTCACGCCGCTCAAGTTCTTCGCCATCCGCCACCCAGAGGTGAAGACGGCATCAATGGAGTTCGACGTGCGCACCCTCTCCCCGACCTTCCGCGTGGTCGAGGGAGTCCCCGGAAAGAGCAACGCCTTTGTCATCGCCCAACGTCTGGGCCTTTCGCCAGACCTGGTGAAACGCGCACGTTCCTTCCTGTCGAAGGGCGAGATCCGCGCCGAGGACATCATCGAGGAATTGCAGCGCGAGCGGCAGACGATGGTCCGCCATCGACAGCAGGCCAAGCGAGAACTGGCAACAGCGAATAGATTGAAGCAGGCTTATCAGGAGAAGATAGAGGCGTTCGAGCAGGAGAAGGAGGGGACCCTGTCAGCGCGGACAAGAGAGCTGGATGCCTTCCTACGTGACAGCCAAGCGCAGGTCGAGAAACTACTGGCGCAGATGAACGCCGCGCGTGAGGATGAGGCAGCACGGGAGGCATACCATGAACTGGTCACGATCCGCCAGAAGCTACAAGAGAAAGACGCACGCGGTAGTCTTAGAGCGGAATCCCCTCATCCATCGCCCGAGCCGTTGCACGTGGGGGATATGATCCACGTCCGCAGCGTGAACGCCGATGGCCAGGTAGTGCACATCCTGCCGCACAGGAAAGTGATGGTCGATGTTTCAGGAGTGCGCCTCTCCACGGACATAAGCGATACTGAGCCGTCCAAGCGGAGGAAGAGTGACCGCGCAAAGGCGGAGTCATCCCCGGTGCTCAAGGCGCGATTTGGCAGTGTTCCACTACAGCTCAACGTGCGTGGGATGACCGTCGCTGAAGCGCTGCACAACGTGGAGATCTACCTCGACCAGCTCCTCCTCTCAGACGTCAAGCACGCCAGCATTCTGCACGGCAAGGGAACGGGTGCACTGCGCGATGCGATCCGCAACTACCTCTCCTCCTGTTCGTTTATTGCGTCTTGCGGCCCGGGAACGCCGCGGGAGGGGGGAGAAGGAATAACGGTCTTCACCATTAGTGGAGATTGATGGCTCTTTGTCGTCTCAAGTGGAGACAAAGGGC
>CAYQFN010000141.1:0-4653 GCA_964416685.1 uncultured Thermotogae bacterium
CGCGCCTCCTCCTGCGCCTGTTTCATGATGTCGATATCGCGCAGCAGGTTCACCGCACGCAGGACACTTAAGAACCCGTGCTGCTTTGTCCCCAACAAGTCTCCCGGTCCACGGATCATCAGGTCCTGCTCGGCGATGGCAAACCCATCGAGGTGTTCGGAGAAGGCGGCCAGGCGCTGCTGCGCTTCCTCGGTCTTCGCCGTTGCGATGGCATAGCAGATTGCCTTCTGCCCGGATCTCCCGATTCGACCGCGCAGCTGATGGAGCTGCGAAAGGCCGAACCGCTCCGCGTGCTCGATGACCATGAACGTCGCATCGAGGACGTCGATCCCCACCTCAATCACCGTCGTCGCCACAAGAAGCTGCGTCTTCCCTGAAGCGAAGGCATCCATCGCTGCCTGCTTCTCCGCCGCTGGCAGACGACCGTGGATGAGTCCGACGCCGAAGCGCGAAAACACGGCCGACAGCTCAGCGTGCACCTGCGTCGCCGCCTTCAGATCAAGCTTCTCCGATTCTTCGACGAGCGGGAGGACGACGTATCCCTTTCCGCCCTTTTCCAGAAGCTTCTCCACTTCGGAATAGACCTCATCGCGTCGGTTCTCCGCCACGCAGATCGTCCGAATCTCCTTCTTTCCGAGGGGCATCTCATCGATCAACGAGACGTCGAATTCACCGTACAGGGTGAGGGCGATCGTCCGCGGGATCGGGGTGGCGCTCATCACAAGTAGGTCGACGTCCTCCCCCTTCTCCTCGATCAGCGCGCGCTGCACGACGCCGAAGCGGTGCTGCTCATCGATTACCACCAACCCCAGTGAACTGAATGTTACGTCCTCCTCGATGAGGGCATGCGTCCCAATGAGAAGATTGACCTCACCATCAGCCACTTTCTGCTTCAGCTCGTCCTTATCCTTGGTCGCGCTGGTGAGGATGGCGACACTCACCGGCAGCCCAGAGAGGAGTTTCGTAACCTTGAGGGCATGCTGCTGGGCGAGGATCTCGGTCGGCGCCATGATCGCCACCTGGTAGCCCGCATCGATCGCGGCGAGGGCGGCGATCAAGGAGACGATCGTCTTCCCTGAGCCGACATCCCCCTGCAGCAGGCGCATCATGCGCCTCTCCGCACGCAGATCGGCCATGATCTCGCGGATCGCGTTCTTCTGCGCTCCCGTGAGGCGAAACGGGAGGCGGGCGATGAATGTGTCTACCAGTGCTCCATCACCAGCATGAGATGCGCCTGTGAGCGTGCGCGTGTGCCCTCCCATCCCGATCTGCAGCAGGAGGAGCTCCTCGAACGCGAGCGTACGCCGCGCTTCCTCGAACGATCCTTCATCGTGAGGGTAGTGAAGAGTTCGGATCGCATCCGATCTTCTGAGGAGAGCGTGTTTCTCGCGGATCTGCTCTGGAATGACCTCGGGGAAGGCCCGACCGTACAGCTTCAGGTTCCGCGAGATCAGTGTGCGCAGGTAACGATCGCTCACTCCCTCCGTCGCTGGATAGATTGGGACAATCCTCCCAATCTCGAGCCCCTCTCCCGCTGGCTCCCACACCGGCGATGTGATCTGGAGCTTGCCGTAGTGCTGCTCGATCTTCCCGTACACGTCGATCTGCTCGCCACGCCGGATCTGGTTTGCCACCCACGGCTGGTTGAACCAGATGGCGTAGAGGAAGCCCGTCCCGTCGCCGAGCGTCGCCCGCACGATCGTCGTACGGCCGCTCACGCGCGACTTATCGACACCGACGACGTTTGCACGCACAGCGATCGTCTCTCCGCGGTGAAGTTCCCCGATTTGCGCAAACCGCGAGCGATCCTCCAAGCGGCGCGGAAGGTAGGTCAAGAGGTCCTCGATCGTGCGTATCCCCAGCTTCTCGAGGAGCTTCGCCCGCTTCTGCCCAACGCCACTGGCGGCGCTGACGGGAAGGGCAAGGCTCGCCGGATCCACCACCTTCTCCAGCGCCTGCTCCCCCCCGTCGAGGAAGCTGGTCAGTCTTCCCACTATGCGCTGTCGCTCAAAGTGATCGCTGCTTCTGTAGCCGGTGACAACGGGGATGGCCGCGGGGAGGTTCAGTTTGATGAACTCCTCAAGGCCGCAGGTGACGGCATCATCGTTGTATCCGCGCGAGCATTCCAGGCGTAGTATCTTCTTGATCAGATCGATGGAGTCCGCGTTTTCTTGTGGCATATCGAGGGTTACTATATAATCACGGACGCTCGGAGGCAAGGAAGATGGCAACAGAGATCAAGACCTTTGGGGACTCCGTCCTTCGACGTGTGGCGGACCCATTGAAAAATATCGATGCACAAACAAAGAAGATAGCAGAGCAAATGGTGGAAGCCATGATTCGCGCTAACGGTGTCGGACTCGCCGCACCGCAGATCGGCGTCTCAAAGCGGATCATCGTTCTCGACCTCGATGGTCAGTTTCACATCCTCATCAACCCCGAGATCATCGAGACATCATCGGAAACAGAAGAGGCAATCGAAGGGTGTCTGAGCGTCCCCGGAGTAGATGCAGAAGTTAAGCGCAAGCTGCGCGCGCACGTACGAGGCATCACTCTGGACGAGAAGGAAGTCGACATCGAGGGTGAAGGGCTGATGGCGCGGGCGATGCAGCACGAGATCGATCACCTGAACGGCATTCTGTTCATCGACCATCTCGGTCCGGCCAAGAAGCGGAGCATCATCTCCGAATACCATCGCAAGCAGAGGGAGAAGGACGAGTGAGGATCGTCTTCCTCGGTACGTCGGCCTTCGCGTGCCCCGCACTTAAAGCCCTCGCTATAAAGCACGACATCGCGCTCGTCATCACTCAGCCCGATCGGCCAGCTGGGCGAAAGCGCGAGCTGCGTCCATCGGCGATCAAGCTGACGGCCGTAGATCTCGGTCTACGCGTCGCGCAACCGGAGCGGATCAACAGTGAAGAAGGGATTAATTTGCTGCGCGAAGCCGCACCTGAGGCGATCGTTGTCGCCTCCTACGGGCAGTTTCTAAGCACGAAGGTCTTCTCACTTCCACCGTATGGGACGATCAACATTCACGCCTCCCTCCTCCCGCGCTATCGCGGTGCCGCACCGGTTAACTGGGCGATCATGCGTGGTGAAACGCAGACTGGTGTGACGACATTCTTCATCGAGAAGGGGATGGACAGCGGAGAGATCCTCGTGCAGCACAGATGTACGATTGGCCCGGATGAGACCGCAGGAGAGCTACACGGTCGCCTAGCATCCTTGGGAGCGGAGGCGATACTGGAGACGCTGCGATCGATCGAGGATGGAACAGCACGTCCAAGGCCTCAGCGTGAGGAAGAGGCCACGCTGGCACCAAAGCTCTCCCGCGCCGACGGTGAGATTGACTGGACACTGAGTGCTCGCGACATTCACAACCTGGTGCGCGGCTTGAACCCGTGGCCGGGGGCGTTCACTCACCTGGAAAACGAGACGGTGAAGATCCACCGCACGGCACTCACTGCCATTGGCCGCGGAGCAATAACGCCGGGGGAGATTGCGTTACAGGAGACTGGACGCCTTCTTATCGGCACAGGCGACGAGCTGATCGAAGTCCTGGAGATACAGCGAGAATGTCGTCCACGCATAAGCGGAAAGGCGTTCCTAAACGGCCTTCGTGGCAAGGCACGCTTCAGCTAGCGGGGGTACAGGCCAGCAAGTCCCGTCTCCTCCATCTTACGCTCCAAAACGATCCCGGAGAGCTTGCGGATGTAGATCTCTGCTGTGTTGTTCACCGTCGCCTTGAGAACATGCCCACCAAACGCGGCCGCACCGTGCTTGGCGATCGTCGCGTGGCAGTGGATGATCCTCTCATCGCCCTTGCGGGCGAAGTTCCCCTGCAAGCTGAGCAGCTCCACCGGATCTGCGATATGCTGCACATCGTAGCTTGACCCGTTCCAGTAGCCGATTTCAAGATCGCGCAGCATCCCGACACCGTTTAAGAGGACCGCCGAATCTAGCAACAACGTCGCAAGCGACGAAATCAGCTCCTCGCCATCCATCAGCCGCACCATCACATCATGCCCCGATTCCACCTTGATCATTCTTTCCCTCCTGCTCTATGAATATACAGTTTACACCGCTTGGCGGTGAGACTCTGAACCCAGAGTTTACTTCTCGCCACCTACCTCCCGCATCTTTTCTTCCAGAAACTGCTGCATCTCCTTTTCCCCAGGCAGGTTAAGCTGATACTTGGAAACGAACAGGTTGTTGTCCATACCTGCAAGAGCGTATTCAACTAAAGCATGATCCTTCTGCGTACACAGCAGAATGCCGATCGGCGGGTTATCGCCACTGGCCATCATGTTCTTGCGATACCAACTCACGTAGGTGTTCAGTTGACCGATATTCTCGTGCGTGAAGCCTTCCACCTTCAGCTCCACCAAGACGTGACACTTGAGGATGCGATGGTAGAAGCCAAGGTCCACAAAGCCGTAGCTGCCGCCGATGAGGATGCGTTTCTGGCGGGATTCAAAGCAGAAACCGTTTCCTAGCTCCAGCAGGAACTCCTGCAGCTTGTCGAGGAGGGCGTCCTCCAGGTCGGATTCCTGCATGACTTCCTGGGGTTTGATCCCGAGGAACTCAAAGACATACGGATCACGAATGTTCAGTCTTGGCGTGGATTGTTCCGCGCCAGAACGGACCAGTTGA
>CAYQFN010000142.1:0-4615 GCA_964416685.1 uncultured Thermotogae bacterium
TTCATCACTTCCCATCCTTGCACGATTTGACTATAACGCAACCGGCAAGACTGAACAAGAAACGAAGGCTTTGCCACAGTTGACGATGAGTACTGGCGCGACAACTGCACATAAATCTCACGATGGTCTCGCAGAACACAAGGCGCAAAGAACTAAACAAGAGTTCAGGGTGCCACGGTTCACGCAGACACTCAGTGAGTAGTTAAGCCAGATCTGAGCGAATTGGCCAGCCATTGCAAAGCGCCCCGTGCTGAGGCAATTAGCGTGCAGGATGTGGTCGATGAGCTAGCACCAGGCACTCTGTGGCCGGGAACAAGCATCAGCAGGTGACGGTGAAAACGATGGACCACATGCTGACATGGGCGGTGTCATCGGCGTTCTTTGTTGCGCAAGGGCTCTGTTGCGTCCTGATTTCCAGGTCCCTAGCTCTGTCTTCTGCATTGCCCTTTCACTCCAACGCTCGGTAGAGTGCTGCATAATCACATGATGGGTTCCAGAACAGGTATCCGTCCGTTTGTAGCTCTCTCGCGGCTCTTACCTGCGCGCGAATGTAGTCCTCCATCGTCATACCTGCGGGAATGTAGCGGTCGAATGCTTGCAGGAACGGCCGAAATGGCGTTGTCACGCGCGCTTCTCCGTCCGTGAGCGCTTCCTTTACCACCCCGTACGGATCGTCCTTGTAGCGTTGTTCGCTATAGTGCGACGGGTAGAGCATGGGAGAGATGAAGTCGACAAGCGGAGCGATCCCTTCGAGCGATTGACCTATTGGATCGATGCCCTTCTTGTTCCAGTTCCATAGCACGCGTCCAAATACATCGACCGATAGCTCGACACGTCCATTGAGGAGACGGCGCGCTGAGGCGAGAAATGCGTTTATCGCCGCGTACCGTGAGTCATACACGGGAGTGAGACTCCCCCCGTCGGCATAGCGCGCATAGTCAAACTGAATCTCATCAACTCCCAACGATGCCACTTCTTGAGCGATCTGTAGGTTGTATTCTATCGCCACCTCATCATCCGGTGCGACCCACTGCTCGCCTTGTCCCAGATATGCCGCTAGCTTGGGATCGTAGAAAAGGACCTGGCGGGCGATGACATAGATACCATTTGCGTGCAGCATGCTGATCAAGGCGGGCATATCCACTCGCCCGATGGAGGCGTTTATCTGAATCGCCAGCGGAACTTGGCTCGCATAGGTGATTTCTCCGTACATGTTCTTGACGTTGATGACGACAGCGTTAAGCTTTCCCTCTCGCGCAGCGTTCATAACACCGTCCAGTATTCCCTCCTTGGCAACTGCATAAGAGGTAAGGTAGACCCCAATCCGGTTGTGGGGAGAGGGCCCTGAGTACGCCGCCGGGGATCCTTGGTCGATGCGAACGCCAACCAAGACGATAACAAGGAGAAAGATAAACAGGAAGCAAGTCGCAGCGCGCCTTTTCATGCCAGAAGTGTATGCCAGCACGAGGCTGATTATGGTCATGATGGTGCACAGAGCAGGGGACGTTGGGCACGTTTCCCAGCCGGACGAAGCAGCGGCTACAAACGGCCTTGCGTCCTCCTCTTCACTGCGCTGCCAAGTCAGCTCAAGGTGGAGCGCACATGGTCAGTCGTTTAGCGATCGAGCGGCATATCCTTCCATACGTCGTTTTGATCATCCCTCTTCACTTGTTCCACACATCCCCTTCACCACCTCTCCAGAGGCGATTGTTACACTAGCAAGGATCAATGAGTGGCAACTTGGTAGATTATTAGCACCATCGGTAAACTGGTCGACAATCGTGGCTCTTACAAGAATAAGGAGTAAAACAGATGAAACGTATATTGATGCTTGTCTTTCTCGGTGTGATGACACTGGCGACGGTGGGCTTGGCTGGAGGAACGCATGCCCCTATCCTGATCCTGGGGAACAGTGACTTCACCGTGGAAAATGGAGTTGTTGGGGGAACAGGGACGGTCGATGATCCTTACATCATCAGCGGTTGGGAGATCAATGTTCCACAAAGCGCCAAGTATGGCATCAAGATCGAGAACACAAGCGCAAATTTCATCTTGCGAGGGATAATCATCCGCGGCGCCGCAGCGGCGGACGGGGCGGCAATCCATCTCGGCTTTGTCAGCGGAGGACGGCTGGAGAACTGCCTGATATCCGACTCCCGCAACGGGATCGAGATCGCATCTTCAACCGGCGTCACCCTGACGGGGAACGTCCTCTACATTCAGGGGATCGGTCTGCGAGTGACCGGTGAGACAGCAAAGGAGTACGATCTGGCCATCGATGAGACGAACGAACTGAACAACAACCCCATCCGCTACGTTTACGGCAAGGAGGGCGCGTCGATCACCGGAATCACTTCGAACAACCTCTACCTCGCGGCTTGCAAGAATATGACGATCACTGACAACACGATTACCAATGGAGATGGCATACAGCTCGCGTTCGTCGAGAATTCGCTCATCAGCGGGAACGAGGTCTACCGGACAAGCCCTGTCCTCACCGAGCATGGAATCAGCCTCTATCGATGCGACAACAACACGGTTACGAATAACGTCCTACAGAATAACCGTTTCGCCGGGCTTTATGTGTGGCTTTCCTCGCACAATACACTTACAGATAATCAATTTTTGGCCAATGATAGCGGCCTGATCCTTGCCGCCTCCGATGACAATCAGGTGTACAATAACATGGCGTTTGCTAATCCAGTGGGGATCGAGGTACGCGCCGGATCGATGGAAAACGACATCGCTCGCAATATCGTCACCCACGCAAACACAAAGTACGGCATCGTCCTTGACCAAGCCGCGGAAAACATCGTGGAAGCAAACGCGATCACCGACGCTGAGACAGGGATTCGTCTCGCTGCGAATGGAAACAACAACACGATTACGTCAAATACCATTGTCAACGCGGCCTACGCCATGTCGATCAGTGGCTCAAACAACGAGATTAAGGGGAACCTCATCGCGCAGAACACCCGAGGGATCCTCTTCCCTGAGACTTACGGCAAGGTGACCGTGCGTGGGAATTCAATTCACGACAATGTTTTCTCCGATAATAGCAATCACATCTACCTAAACAACGATTCGCAATCAAACCGGATGTACCTGAACACGTTTCTCGGTGGGGGGACGACACTTGTTGAGGACTACGGAAAGAACACGTGGACGGTGAACGGCCAGGGAAACTACTGGGGAGATTACAAGGGCACAGATGCCGACGGAGACGGGATTGGTGATAGTCCAGTATTGATCTATCCGGCGGCCGTTGCGGACAAAGCACCGATAATCTCCATGGCGAGAGGAAGTGATAATCTTGGTGTCCTGAGCACGCTTCCCGTAGACGATCTTGTCATATCTCTCGCAGACGGATCGAAGATCACTATTCCTGTGCTACGCGCCAACAGCGGGAACAGTCGTTTCGTCGGGTTTCGCGGGTATCCCGCAGCGCTCATCGACAGCGCCCCCGGGATCCTGTTCTCGTTCACAGATGAAGCAACGCGCAGGTTCACCATGGAGACCGTTCCCTTTGGGCTTGACATCGCCTTCTTCGATGCAACCGGCGCATTTGTGGGTAGCATGGAAATGGATGCACAGTCGAAGGACCTGTACACGGCGAACACGGCCTTCCAGTACGCACTCGAGCTGCAGGTGGGGAAGGTTGCCGATCTAGGGATTGGTGACGGCGCGAAGCTGGTGGATCCCGCACAAGCGCAGCAGCCTTCAGGAGGCAAGGACTAGGCGTGGGGCGGCACATTCGGGCGATCATCTTCGATCTTGACGGGACACTCGTGCGCTATCAAGGCGTAGAGTTCGAGTCGAGCTGGGGAGCAATCGCGGCAGCGATAGGGAAGCAACAGGAGTCAGAGTTGATCCTGCATGAGTTTCTCCCGCAACGTAATGCCTACGAAAAGTGGGTGGAACGCGACGCAGCGCTGCTGGCGGGGATTCCTGTGGAAGAGATTGTGGCAAAGATCTTTCCCCCACCATACGCAACCGGAGCGCGGGAAGCGATAGCAGCACTGCGTGGCCAATACATCATGGGAATCCTATCTTCAGGGGTCGATCTTGTCGCTGATCGAGCACGTGTTGATCTTGGCCTTGACTTCTCCGTCGCTAATCGCCTCTTGATAGAGGACGGGCGCTTCACAGGGGAGAGTGAGACAGTGGTTGACCTGTGGAAGAAGGCGGACGTGATGAAGGAGATCGCGGCAAAGTACAAACTGGATCTCTCAGAGATCTGCTTTGTTGGCGATCACATGAACGACGTTCCAGTAATGCGCATAGTTGGGCTTTCGATTGCCATGAACGCCAAGGATGAAGAGCTCGCACGGATAGCAGACTACGTGGCAACTGACTTCACCACTATTCCCCAGATCGTTACAGCATGGGAATGACCACCGCGCAAGATGATAGATCTTGCACTGTGAATCTTGTTCAACGTTCGGGATTCAAAGGATATTAAGGACAGGAAGAAGACAGTAACGTCAGAGACTGCCTTATGTATCGTAAGAAATAAGGAAAGCACGTAAATTTAAGTATCTCCGTAGCAAGGCTAAGAGGCATTCCGGCGATCTCATTTTGACCTGAAGGTCAAAACCGGGATTTCATTATCTCA
>CAYQFN010000143.1:0-4595 GCA_964416685.1 uncultured Thermotogae bacterium
TCTTCTCTGCGTTCTGCGCTTACGTGAGTGGGACAAGTCTTTCCTCTCGCCCGCTTTCTCATCCCCTGTCACCCTCTTTGCGGGGCGATACACTCGACCTTGGAGTTTCCACCTACTACCCGGTCTAATTCGTGTTTTCAGCTACTCACTTGCTACTTTCTCGTGAGGTTCGAAGCGGCCTTTACTGTGTTAGCCATGATCATCGTAGTCGTCATCGGGCCTACTCCACCGGGAACGGGGGTGATCAAGCTGGCCTTTTTCTCTACACCAGCATAGTCTACATCACCGGTTATTCCATCTTTCCCCACATTGATCCCAACATCGATTACGACCGCGCCCTCCTTGACCATATCTGCAGTGATGAAGTTCGGCCTCCCTACCGAGACACACACGACGTCAGCTCTGCTCACGATTTCATGCAGGTCTTTACCCTTGTACTCGCATAGGGTGACGTTGGCATAACCCTCTCGCAGTAGCAGCAATGCTAACGGCAAGCCCACTGCTCCGGCGCCGACGACGACGCTTTCCTTGCCGGCGAGATCCACCCCTGAGGCAATGAGCAATTCCATGACCGCTTGTGGAGTGGCCGGGAGTAGAACATCGGGGCGCTCTTTCAGTTCGCTATAAGTAGCGGACGCGGCCCCTCCACTGACCAGGTGCCCTAAACTCGCTGGGTTGATGCAGTCGATATCCTTCTCCGGAGTGATCTCGCGGCTGATCGCGGCAAGGGAGATCCCTTTAGGGAGTGGAAGTTCGACAAACAGCCCATGAACCTCGGGGTCATCGTTCAATCGGTGAATCTCATCGATTAATGCTTCCTGACTCGTGCTCTCAGGAAGTTCAACCCCCGCATACCGGATGCCGAGCTTCTCCGCCAGCTTCCCCTTGCTGCGATAGTAGACCTTGGCTCCAGGATTATCCCCGACAAGAATCGGGGCGATCGTCGGTGTAACCCCGTTTGCCTTGAGTTCGGCAATCTGCTCTTTTAGCTGTTCTTGGACCGTGCGAGCGATCGGCCTTCCATCTAGTACTGCCATGTTGCCCCCTTTTACTTTCGTAGTGTGATATGCGGCTCGCATTCTAGTTGAAAGATTTCCTTCCCGCAAGGCGCGTGTGAATTTTTCTTATGTACAAATGCGCGTCAGAAAACACCAGCAGCAACAAGAAAAATGAGAAGCGTAGCATGCGTTTGAATAAAAAATTACAACTATGCCTTGACAGAAAGAACGTTATGTGCTAAAGTGATGTTGGTGGTTGCATGTGGAATCAAGCTTGGCATTACGTATTGGATCACCCAGACAAGATCTGGGAATGGACTTTACAACACCTTTACATTGTACTCGTCGCTAATGCGGCTGCAGCTATTGTAGGAGTTGTAATCGGAGTATATATCTCCGGGAAAGGTCGCGAGCGCATTGCGGACACGGTTATCTACCTTGCCAGCATCATGATGACCGTTCCCTCATTGGCCTTGTACGGTTTCCTTATGGGAATCCTCTCTGCGTTAAAGCTTCCATCGATAGGTTTTCTTCCGGTAGTGATCGCGCTTACCCTCTATGGGCTGCTTCCGATCATTCGCAATACCTACACCGCAATCCGCGAGGTAGACCCGGCAATGATCGAGGCAGGACGGGGGATGGGAATGAGCGAAAGACAGATCCTTACTAAGATCAAATTGCCCTTGGCCGTTCCCGTGATTATGGCGGGGTTGCGCCAAGCGGTGGTGATGAACATTGGGATTGCAGCGATTGGGGCCTACATCGGTGCGGGAGGGTTGGGCCAACCGATCTTCCGCGGGATTGCTAACTATCGAACGGATCTTATCATCGTCGGAGCGGTATTCGTCTCGCTCCTCGCTATTGTCATTGATGCGCTGATGGGAGGGCTAGAGTGGTTGGCAACACCTAAAGGGGTTCGGATTAGGAGGAAACGTTGATCAAGCTAGAGCATGTCGGAAAGACTTATACAGACGGCACCGAGGCGGTTAAAGACTTGACGATGGAGATCAAGCAAGGGGAGTTCTGTGTCTTCCTTGGTCCTTCTGGATGTGGAAAGACGACAAGCATGAAGATGATCAATCGCTTGATCCCTCTAACAACAGGAAAGATCTACATTGATGGTGTCGACACGATGAAGCTGGACCAAAATGAGCTCCGACGCGGTATCGGTTACGCGATTCAGAACATCGGGCTCTTTCCACATCGTACAGTCGGTGAGAATATCGCGACCGTTCCCACTCTATTGAAGTGGCCAAAGCAAGAGAAGCGTGAGCGGGCCGCGGAGCTCCTAGACTTAGTAGGGATGGATCCAAAAATGTTCATTGATAAGTACCCGAGCGAGCTCTCCGGCGGGCAACAACAACGAGTTGGGGTGGCACGCTGCCTAGGAGCAGATCCCCCTATCCTGCTGATGGATGAACCATTCGGCGCGATCGATCCGATTACCCGCAACAAGTTACAGGATGAGTTCCTCAAGATCCAATCGAAGATCAAGAAGACGATCGCCTTTGTTACGCACGACATCAACGAGGCGATCAAGATGGGAGACAAGATCGCCCTAATGCGTCAAGGGGAATTAGTGCAGTATGCCGACCCGGCTACATTGCTCAGCTCTCCTAAGAATGAATTTGTAAGGAACTTCATCGGGGCCGATCGGGTGTTAAAAGGGTTGCGTCTTCTTAAAGCAAAGGACGTGATGCAAGAGCCGCCGTTGACCGTCAAGGTAGGAGAAGACCCGATGACGGTCAAGGCACGCATGGAGAGCGAAAATTTGCGTTGGTCGATGTTGACCGAAGATGGTGCGCGCTTCCTCGGATGGATCACATCTGACGATCTCCAGGAATCGAAATCAATAAGAGACGTAATGCTGCCCCCGACAGTCACCGCCACTCCCGATACGCCGTTGAACGAGGCGCTCTCAATGATGTTGAATAGCGCCATCGGAACCTTGGCCATCCTGGATGAGCAAGAGAGATTAGTTGGCGTACTGTCATTCCAGATTATCCGTGAAGTACTGGGAGAGCAGGCGACTAGTGATCAAGTAGAACCACGTAAGGAAGACTCGTGAAACAGTACTTAATGCTTGCGATCTTATTGGCGGCACTTCTCGGGGTGACGATCTGGATGACAAGCCTGGGGTCGGTGGGAATCTTCAAGGTGACTCCAGCAATGAAGATTGTGACCGCCACCCTCAGGCACCTGCAGATCGTCGCGGTAGCTGAACTGTTAGCTATTATCGTCGGAATTCCCATCGGTTTCTTAGCTACTCGGAAGTCATTTCGATTTATCTCCCCGATCCTTATCGGTATCGCTAACATAGGGCAGACAGTGCCGACACTGGCTTTCATCGGAATCGCGGCAGCATTTCTTGGAATGGGATATACTGCTGCCGTTATTGCACTATTTGTATACGCAATACTTCCCATCATTCGTAATACCTATGCCGGGATCCGCTCTGTCGATCCGGCCGTTAAGGAAGCGGCACGGGGGATGGGAATGTCAAAGTGGGAAGTAACGACCAAGATAGAGATCCCATTGGCACGACCGGTGATCACGGCTGGGATTCGGACTTCTACTGTTGTTAACGTGGGAACGGCAGCGGTTGCCGGGATGATTGGTGCGGGCGGACTGGGAGGCATAATCATGTGCGGCCTTGCTGTACGGGTGATGCCGATCGTAATTCAGGGAGCAGCACCAACAGCAGCTCTGGCAATTGTACTTGATGCACTCCTTGGAGGCGTGGAAGAGTGGATGACACCACGTGGGCTTAAGGTGATGAAGCAGGCTCAGTGGCAGCAGCAGTAGGTTCAGCTAAAAGTGGCGAGCGTAACTGTTTAACTCAAGATATAGGAGGTGGTCAATTCGCCAAGTAGGAGGCAGGAAAAGAGGTATAAACTTCAAAAGGAGGAAAAGGCATGAAAAGCTTAAAGATTGGGCTAGCGCTGTTATTGGTAATCGCATTTGCAGGGGTTGTTTTTGCTGCACCTATTAAGATTGGAACGAAGAACTTCACTGAACAATATGTGGTAGGGAACCTGATGTCAATTCTGCTTCAGAATCGTGGCTATGATGTTCAGTTGAAGACCGGAATGTCGAGCACGGTAATGCGTGCGGCCATGGAGAACGGAGATCTTGATCTGTGTATGGACTATACCGGGACCCAATGGTTGACCTACACCGGCCATGAATTCAAGGGCGAAACGCCCGAGGAGATGTACGCTCAAGTCAAGAAAAGCGATGCGGAGATCGGGCTTGTTTGGCTCAACCCGATTTGGTGCAACAACACGTACGCTATCGCGGTCAAGAAGGAATTCGCTGAGGAGAACAACGTCTATACCCTGTCTGACTTTGCGGCCTACGTCAACGAGAAAGAAGGGAAGGTTCCATTCGCCAGCGATTTTGAGTTCTATTCCCGTCCGGATGGGATCATTGGGTTGCAGGCCAAATACGGGTTTGCATTCCAGCCAAGCTATGTCACCACCGTCTTGCCAGGGTTAACCTTCGAGTACCTCAATACAGGTAAGAGTGTGGCGACAATGGTGTTTGGGACCGATTCTGCAGTTGTCAAGTATGGCTGGGTCGTGTTACAGGACGACA
>CAYQFN010000144.1:0-4565 GCA_964416685.1 uncultured Thermotogae bacterium
GTGTATATCTTCTTCTCCGGGGTGCTGGGCCTTTCGCTGGGAACAGTGGCAGCGAATGGATGGTGCCGATTCAACCAGTCGGCGATGGAAGCGCTATCTACAAACCGCTGCGATCCCTCGAGGCCACAGGTGGGACTGATATCTACTACCCGATCGTCGCAGCGCTCGATGCTCTAGATGGGGTCTCAGCACGCACCAAGCACGTGCTCCTCTTCTCCGATGGGAAGACGGTCGATGAATACCGGGACTACGATGGCCTGCTCGCGCGGCTACGGAGCGCTGAGGTCACCCTATCGGCGATCGCGATCGGACGGACCCCGAACATCCCGCTTCTCAGCGCGCTGATTCAGGCGGGGCATGGGGTACTGTACAGCGCGTCGGATGTGCGCAACCTGCCACAGGTGTCGATCGAAGCGACGCAGCGGTTGAGCCGCAGTCGGTTCGTCACCGATGATGTTCCCGTGAGTGGTCCTCTCGCGTCCGGAGATCTATCCACGATCCCTGAGATTGGCGGGCACGTGTTGACCTATGCCAAGCCATCGGCGGAGGTTCTGCTGTGGGCGGGGGAGGATCCTCTCTTCGCTCGCTGGCGCATCGGCTCTGGTCAGGTTGCTGTGTTGAACACCGACCTCGACAGCGACTGGTCGCGCCAGTGGCTCGCGTGGGGGAAGGCGGGGCTGCTTCTCGACACCATGATCTCAAGTGTTGAGCCAATCACGACGTCGGCGCTCGGCCTCACCGGGAGCGGCAAGATCGTCGATGGGCAGGTTGAGGTGCTCGCCGATGCGCGCGATAAGGATGGAGAATTCGAGAACTTCCTCGATCTGAGTGCTCTGCTCGTCGGTACAGGTGATGATAGATCGATGGGACAGGTTGGCCCCGGCCTCTACCGTGCGGTCTTCCCGTCTCCGGGGTACGGTGACTGCACGATAGTGATCACGGATAACACACGCCAGCGCAGCGCTCTCGTGCCGCTCTCTGTTCCCTACTCCTCTGAGTACACTGGAACGGGGGTAGACGAGGAGACGCTGCACGAGATAGCGGATGCCACGGGAGGGGAGGTCTTGAGGGACGAGATCCTGCCACAACCCACCTCGGTAAAGGAGACGGTCGTTTCGACCGACATCCACTCTTACTTCCTCCTTGCCTCGCTTGCCTTGTTTCTAGCTGAACTTGTCTGGCGAAAGCTGCCACTGCGCGCGCAGGGCAACCGAGAGATTCGATAGTTAAGTGATTGAATCAATGGATCGGCAGCTGAAAGCACTATCACGAATGCCTCGAATGGAACGAATCTCACGAATGATTGCGGAAGAGTCAGAATCGTTGCTGTGGCAATCGCTCAATCCCCCGATCTCTCAATCACTCAATCTATTCCTGCCGCCAGCCTCTCTGCGATGACGGACACCAAGTTAGCGCTCTTCACCCGTTCCTGCACGGTCGTGTCCCGATCGCGCAGGGTGACGGTGCCGTCTGAGAGCGTCTGGTGATCGACGGTGATGCAGTACGGCGTTCCCGATTCATCCTGCCGGCGGTAGCGACGGCCGATCGAGCCGGTCTGATCGTAGAAGACGTTCCACCTCTTCTTCAGTTCGCGGTAGATCTCCGCAGCGACATCAGGCATTCCTTCCTTCTTTGTGAGGGGGAAGACGGCGACCTTCACCGGCGCCAGTCGTGGATGCAGCTTCAGCACCACGCGCGGCTGCGGGACCCCTTTATCATCGGGAATTGAGTCCTCGGTGTACGCCTCGCACAGGAAGGCGAGCATCGCTCGATCCGCCCCTGCCGAAGGCTCGATCACATGCGGGATGTACTTCTTTTTCGTCGTCTCATCGAAATAAGAGAGATCCTTTCCGCTTCCCGCGTAGCGAGGCTGTCCGTGCTCGTCAAGCTCCACTGCGAACCCGTCTCCATCGCGCACCAGCTTCCCCTCCATGTGGCTGCGCAGGTCGAAGTCCCCACGGTGTGAGACCCCTTCCAGTTCCCCATACTCGCCTTCAGCCAGGAATGGGAATGCATACTCGATGTCGGCCGTCCCACAGCTGTAGTGCGCTCGTTCCTCCGGGGAGTGGTCGCGCAGGCGCAGCTTGTCGCTTGCCAGCCCCAAAGAGGTGTACCAGGAGAAACGATGATCACGCCAGTACTCGTACCAGCGCTGCGACTCCTCCGGGGAACAGAAGAACTCAATCTCCATCTGCTCGAACTCGCGCGAGCGGAAGGTATAGTTTCGCGGGGTGATCTCGTTGCGGAACGACTTTCCTATCTGCGCTATCCCGAACGGGGGCTTCACGCGCGCGGTGGACATCACGTTCTTGAAGTTGACGAAGATCCCCTGCGCCGTCTCCGGCCGCAGATAGGCCTCCGCTGTAGGATCGTGCAGGGCGCCAACGTAGGTCTTGAACATCAAGTTGAACTCCCGTGGCTCGGTGAGATCGCAGTCGGAATGTTCGCCGGGGTGCTTGCTCGGTTTGCGCGGGCACTGGCTATCTGGTATCTGATCGAGGCGGAAGCGCTGTTTGCACGTCTTGCAATCGACGAACAGATCATGGAACAGGTCATAGTGCCCGCTTACCTTCCATACCTGTGGGTGCATGATGATGCTCGCATCGAGACCGACCATGGAGTAGCTGCTGGGGGCGCCCTCAGGTGTCGTCGTATCGTCGTTACCCGTGACCATGTCGTGCCACCAGGCGTCCTTGATGTTTCGCTTCATCTCCACGCCCAACGGCCCGTAATCCCAGAAACCGCCGATTCCCCCGTAGATCTCGCTCGACTGAAATATGAACCCGCGCCGCTTGCACAGGGCAACGATCTTCTCCATGGTGTTGTCACTCATACGATTGTTCCTCCAAAGTGGTTCCTTTCCACAAGCTTAGTCAGCAAGTATACTGCAAACAGGAGGATGCCAGAAACGCATGTTGTCCGCAACATTGACGTTCGAAGTTGCGGGTGAGTTCCTTGGATCAAGAAAAGGCGTCTCAGCACGAAGGAGGCGAAGAACACGAAGGAGTGCAAAGAGCCAAGCACTCCATTGGATCCTTTCACTCTGCCAAAATACGCAGAGGTCGCTTCTGCTATTGACAGCCTCTAAATTCCACTCTTCGTGTCCTTCGTAGTGAATTTGCCTTTAACCTTCCATCGGACACCTTGCCATGCACCCAGGCGCGCGCTAACCTACAGCAGCCTGGAGGGGAATGATGAAAAGGGTATTCGGACTCGGCCTCATGTTGATGGTAGTTGTGAGCCTAAGCGCTCTTGCGCAGGAGAAGATCCTCAAGTGGAACCTGGGCACTAGTCCAGTAACGATCGATCCGAGTTACGTCACCAGCACTGCCTCACAGCAGATCTGCCATGCTCTCTTTCTTGGGCTAACCGAGATCGACGATGAGACACTGAAGATAATGCCGCGTTTGGCAACGGATTGGGAAGTGTCGGATGATGGCTTTGATTGGACGTTCCATCTTGGAAGGGACGCGATGTGGAGCGACGGCACGCCGGTTACAGCGCACGATTTAGTCTTCGCCATCGAACGGACACTCGATCCTGAAGGAGGATCACCCCTGGCACGAACTCTCTACATCCTCAAGGGAGCAGAGGCGTACAACACCGGCAGCGGGCGAGGGAGTGATATCGGCGTGAGGGCGATCGATAACCACACCGTGCGCTTCACGCTCATCAAGCCAGACGACTGCTTCCCAGCCCTCGTATCCGATCCTGCTTTCTACCCGCAGCCGCGAAGCATCGTTGAAGACTACGGGCGCGACTGGATCAAGCCGGAGCACATCGTGACTGACGGACCATACACCCTCGGTCAGTGGGTGAACGATCGCATGGTTCTCTACAAGAGCGCCACCTACTACAATGCAGACAGCGTCAACATCGACGAGGTCTGTTGCTACATGATCACTGATCCATCCACGGCGCTTGCCATGTACAAGCAGGGGAATCTAGACGTCCTATTCATCAGCCAGGAACAAGCAGACAGCATAAAAGCAGATCTCATACTTCAAAGCGAGCTGCATACTTCGCCCTTGGAAGCCTCAGGGATTAACTCTGACTGCTTGTCCGCATTGACTTATCCTGATGCTCAGCTCACAAAACCCCACATCGTGCGTACTTACGGCCTGCTCGGTCGTGAGAAGTGGGAGAACTGGGACATCCAGCGATGAAGGCGTAGTACGTGAGAAAAGCGTTCTCGCGCAGAGGCGCGGAGAAAAGCAGCCTTCATGCTTGTGTACCGTTGCAGCTTGCCTGCCCTGTGAAGCCTTACTTCACTGGGGTCTGCAACGTCCTTATGGCGGGAGACAATGTAAAATCTGCTCTCACGGGCTCAAACCCCTTCGCCTCGATCCATGCATTACCGAGGTTCGAAGTGCTTCCCTCTGCGACTGCTCCTTCTCATGTTTGACCGAACGCATTCCAAGCTGTATGCTGTTGTGTGTGAATAGGAATGTGAATACATCACAATGGGTGCAGGCATTCGAAGAGCGTGACCAACTACTGATGAAAAGAAGAAATGAGCATGGATAACCGATTCTTCGAGCACCCTGTCCTTAACTCTCCATACG
>CAYQFN010000145.1:0-4495 GCA_964416685.1 uncultured Thermotogae bacterium
TCTCCAAAGTCAAGAAAAGGCGCAAAGAGCCTCACAGACAACACGGTGACACGCTAAGGCATCAGCCCGTTTGGTACCAGGGGTACGACACTGGGCTGCCTGGAACTCACAAGGAACGGGGTACAATGTAGACAGCTCAGAACAGATCGAGAAGGGGAGCCGCAATGCACGAATACTTGATAGCGATGCTGGAATGTCCTGCCTGCCATGGAGAGCTTGATTGGACAATCAGTGAACGTAACGCAGATCACGTTGAGGAGGCGGAAGCACGATGCGCATCCTGCAATGCTGTCTACCCGATACGCGAGGGGATTGGGATGTTCCTCACCCCAGACCTACAGCGCCACGATCTGTGGGAGGAATCCGAGACTGGGTTGAACGTATATCTTCACGAGCACCCAGAGATCGAACGGAATCTGCTGGAATCGCCGCTGAAGAAGCTCGCACCGGCCGATCAGTTCTTTCTGGCGATGGTGATGGAGGAACGCGGTAACTACCAAGAGGCAAGAAAGGCGGGCGATCTTGCACATGCAGGGTTGTACACCAAGGAGTATCGAGACTGCTTTCAGAGCCAGATTGATTACGTCACAAACCGCGTCTCCAACCAGAACGGGCCGATCATCGACCTCGCCTCCGGCAAGTGTTATTTGGTAGAAGAACTGGCTCGGGAGGCAACGTGCCCGATTGTCGCTAACGACTTCAGCCCGCGCGTCCTACGCCGTGATCGGCGTCTCTTCAACTTTCTTGGATTGGCAGATCGAGTAGACCTGCTGGCGTTCGATGCGCGGCGGACTCCATTCAAGGATGGAGCGGTAAAGACGATGACCACAAACCTCGGCCTAGCAAACATCGAAGAACCGGGAAAGCTCCTTGACGAGTTGCGCCGGGTCATCAGCGGGGAGTTGTCGGCGATCATGTCCTTCTATCCTGATGACGACGCAGCCAATCGCGCGGCCGCCGAGAAACTCGGGATCTCATCGTTCATGTTCAGCGATTCGACCCTGTGGCTCTTCGATGAGGCAGGCTTCGACGTGGAACTGAAGAATATCCGCAAAGGGCGGGCACTTCCCACACCAAGAGGCAAACTCCTTGAAGGTGCTGGTATCGACGCGCTCCCCGTCGCCGAGACCGAACTTGAGTGGTGCACGCTCATAACGCGTTGAACAAAAAGAGTCTCACCTTGTCGGGGCTACCTCCACCAGCAGGCTCCTATCGCTGGTATTCCAGAGGGAAGCAAGCGCAAAACGATAGAAAGATGAAGATTATCCAGTAAGGCTCTTTAGCGTTTTGAGCGGATGATCAACAATTTAGTACGTAACAAAGCGCCTCTCGCAAAGACGCGAAAGAATGCTACACAAGACGAAGGGAGGTCAACAACATTCACAGAGGCACAGGGAGAAGACGCGGATGAAGGATGGGACTAAACGATCGACGTCGATGCCGATGGCTGCTTTTCCGTCAATCCGCTATGAAGTTCGAGAGGAAGTCGGTCGTGATTCTCTCTTGCCGGAATGACGGATGGGAGATGATCTCCTGGGCAAAGGAGCGCGTCGTTTCAATCCCTCGCACGCGGAAGCGTTCCAGTGCAGTGTACATACGGATGCAGGCCTCTTCCCTGTCCTCTCCCCACGTAATCACCTTGGCCAGCAGGGAGTCGTAGTAGGGAACGACCTCCATTCCGTTGTACAGGTGACTGTCCACTCGAACTCCGAATCCGTTCGGCAGCTCGTCGATTGTCACCTTTCCCGAGGAGGGGAGGAACCCACGCTTTGCGTCCTCTGCGTTGATACGACACTCCAGCGCGTGCCCACGGATCTTGATATCTTCTTGCTTGAAGCGCAGCCTGTCACCTGAGGCGATGCGAATCTGTTCCTTGATTAGATTTACGCCGGAGACGACTTCACTCACCGAGTGCTCCACTTGAATGCGCGCGTTCATCTCGATGAAGTAGAAGCGATCGTTGGAATCGAGGACGAATTCCACCGTCCCCGCATTTCGATAACCGACGGCACGCGCCGCGACAATCGCCGCAGTATGAAGGGCCGTGCGCTTCTCCTCATTGAGGTACGCGGCGGGCGATTCTTCGATCAGTTTCTGATGCCGGCGCTGCACCGAGCACTCCCTCTCACCGAAGTGAACCACATTGCCATACGCATCGGCCAGGACTTGCACCTCGATGTGTCGCGGGCTCTCCACCGCCCGCTCTAGGTACAGGCTGCCGTCGCCAAAGGCCGCTTTTGCTTCTGCTCTTGCAGCGAGGATTGCGCTGTGTAAGGCCTCCGGTTCGTGGACGAGGCGCATCCCACGCCCGCCTCCTCCATAGACAGATTTCACTAACAGCGGGTAGCCGATCCGTTCTCCCGCCGCGGCTACATCCTCGCCTTCAATGACTTCCTCGCCAGGCAGGATGGGCACTCCGGCCTCGGCAACCGCTTCCCTGGCTGCGAGCTTGTTCCCAAGAAGGTTCATCACTCTGAGCGGTGGCCCGATGAAGACAAGTCCATGATCCTCGCACACCTCAACGAAATCAGGATTCTCCGCGAGGAACCCATAGCCGGGATGGATCGCCTCTGCGCCGGATAGCTTGGCGGCACTGATTATGGCGGGAATAGACAGGTAGCTCTTGGTCGGATCGGCCGGACCGATGCACAATCGCTCCCCAGCAAGGGTTAGGTACGGCATCTGCTCGTCAGCCTGAGAAAAGACGCCGACGGTGTCAACCGAGAGTTCACGACACGCTTCGAGCACACGCAGGGCAATCTCCCCTCGATTGGCGATAAGGACCTTGTGAAACGTCATCTTCGTTCGAGGATGAACAGCGGCTGCCCGTACTGCACTGAATCGCCGTCTTCCACGAGAATCTTCTTTATCCGAGCGGAGGACTCGGCTTTGATCTCGTTCATCACCTTCATGGCGTCGATGATGCAGACCGTGTCCCCGGGTGAGACCTCATCACCCTCTGTAACGAACGGCTCGTCCTCCGGGCTAGGACGGGAGTAGAACGTCCCAAGGAGCGGAGCGGTGATGACATTGGCGCTGTCGTTCTCCTCCGCCTCCACTGCATGCGGCACCGGTTCGCGTTCAGTGCTTGATGGGCGAACACTACCATCCCTGCGGACAGTGATCCTCTTATCCGCGTTCCAGACTGTAATCTCAGTAAGCCCCTCTTCCTTTAATAAGCTGATAATTTGCTGAAGCTCTTTCAGATCCACTCCGTTGCCTCCCAGAATCTTCGCCGTATTTTACCCGCCAGTTCACGGGTGAGGCAACAACGTAAATCATGGTTCTGGAGTCGTCTCGACTGTGTAATCCCTTCCTAATGTCAATGAGCACGGGATGCAGACCAGGCGTCGGGTGGTAAACTTCGGAATGAAGGCGGCAATGCGGCTGAGGAAGGGTATGGACAAGGGAAGAGATCATCAGATTACAGACGAGCGCAGGATAGCGCACCTGGATATGGATGCGTTCTTCGCTGCGGTGGAACAGCTCGATGAGCCCCGCTATCGGGGTAGGCCGGTGATCGTCGGGGGGCTCGGCCCACGTGGCGTTGTGTCAACCGCGTCGTACGAGGCACGCAAGTTCGGTGTCGGGAGTGCGCTGCCGATGGCGAGAGCACGCAAGCTCTGCCCGCAGGGGGTGTTTCTATCTCCGCGCTTCTCGCGCTACGTGGAGATATCCAAACAGATACGTGCGATTCTCCATCAATACTCGCCCGTTGTTGAGACGGTCTCGATCGACGAAGCGTTCTTCGATCTCACGGGCAAGACTCACCCCGAGGAAATCGTGGCGATGGTTAAGACTCGCGTCAAGGCAAAGACTGGGCTTACCTGCTCGGTTGGACTGGCTCCGAATCGATTCCTAGCCAAGGTCGCATCAGAGCTTAAAAAACCTGATGGTCTCGTGATAATCGACCAAGCACATGTGCAGCAGATCCTCGATCCTCTCCCAGTACGCATGATCTGGGGAGTGGGAAAGGTGACCGAGCAGAGGCTGAGTCGCCTTGGGATATTTCTCATCCGCGACCTGCGCCATAGTTCGCTCTCTCAACTAACGCGCGAGTTCGGTTCGATGGGAAAGATCCTCTACCGCTTGGCCCGCGGGGAGGATGATACTCCTCTTAATCGCAAGAGCAAGAGCAGTTCCGCATCTCGCGAGGTTACCTTTGCGCACGATATCTACTCGAAGGAGCGTATGGAGGAGGTCGTGCGTGACCTGGCGCAGAATGTGGGCGCGCAGCTTCGTGAAAGCGGTCTCGTCGGGAAGACGGTGCGCATCAAGATTCGCTACCCCGACTTTGAGACGATCACCCGCCAGGCAAGCCTCGTTGTGGCGACTGACTCGATGCGCATCATCGAGGGGATGGCGCTAGACCTGCTGCGCCGGCGCGTGAACATCGAAGGTCGAGGGGTGCGACTGATCGGTGTCGGGGTGGGGAGATTGAGCAAGATGAGCGTGCAGCAGCTTCCTCTGTTCCCCGAGGATGAGGCGATCTCCG
>CAYQFN010000146.1:0-4474 GCA_964416685.1 uncultured Thermotogae bacterium
CTCGCTCAAGACGTAGAGATCGCGAAGTCTTGCTCTTGGTTCTTCCCCTTTCAATCGCTTCTCTCTGCGCGAGAAACAGCCTTTTCCTCGCGTTCGGCTGCCGTCTAACTGTACGTCGAACGGCCCCGCGTTAGGCGGGAGAAATGATCGACTGATTCCTGATTTTCAGTGACAGATGTCGCAGCCGACAACCCGGATCGTTTCTGGCACGGTGTTACTTGCTCCGTCGTCGTCGATCACGGTCAAAGTGACCGTGCGCGGCAGCCCTTGCGAGCCGGCCTCGAGGTAGATGTGCTGGACCACTGGGCCAGTTCCGGTTACGCCATCCCCGAACGACCAAATCCACTCCACAATCTCGCCATCCTCATCATATGATCCCCAACCATCGAATGTCGCCTCCTCTCCTTTGGGAATGTAGAGCGACGATGGTGTCACCGTGAACTGCGGATGTGGAGCGTGATTCATCGCTTGCACATTGTGGGCCGTGCTCCCTACCGCTCCACTCGAATCGGTAACAGTGAGGGTTACAGTATATGTTCCCTTTTCCACGAATGTGTGATCCACGGACGCTCCGGTATCGGTGTTGCCGTCATCGAAATCCCACGCGTAGTCGGTGATCGCTCCGTTTGGGCTGTTGGATGCGCTGGCGTTGAAATGAACGGTAAGAGGCGGATAGCCATGCGTTGGATCTAAGCTAAACTGCGCGTGGGGGTTGTTAAACAGAAAACACCCTCCTAGTGTCAACATAGACGCGATCAGCAGCAATGCTGCTATAACACGTGCGATAGGTCGCTTGTGTACTCTCATTCTACCTCACTGCGCCCGTGGCGCTATTCTTTCCGGGAGCCTTGCCCTTGGGCTTACTGCCCTTTGGATCGCTGCTCTCGTCATCCTCATCTTTCTCGGATGCGCTCTCCTCTTTTAGTGCCTCACGAATCTCGTCCAACCGCGCGGCGACACGCCCAAAGACGGTCCCCTCAGGGAACGATCCGTCATCCTGTTTCTCACCAGCGGGGACGCCGGTGAGGATCTCGATCCCTTGCTGCACGCTTTCCACCGGGTAGATATGGAACTTCCCCGCGCTGACGGCGTCCACTACTTCCTCTGAGAGCATGAGGTTGTCCAGATTCTGCCGGGGGATGAGTACCCCCTGTTCGCCGGTCATTCCCTTGGCCTGACAGACCTTGAAGAAGCCCTCGATCTTCTCGTTCACTCCGCCGATCGGCTGTATCTCTCCCTTTTGGTTCACCGATCCGGTGATGGCGATTCCCTGTTTGATCGGGAGACCTGAAAGGCTGGAGAGGAGCGCGTACAGCTCAGTGCTGGAAGCGCTGTCGCCATCGATCATGGAGTAGCTCTGCTCAAAGGCGAGGCTTGCCGACAGACTGAGTGGCCTCTTGTCGGCAAACTGCTCACCGAGGAAGCCCTTCAGAATCATGATCCCCTTTGTATGCGTGTGTCCGCCGAGATCGGCCTCGCGTTCTATGTCGATGATCCCGCCTTTCCCGGTGTGAACCGTTGCCGTGATCCGCGACGGCTTGCCGAACATGTAGTCCCCCAATTGAAGGACGGCAAGGCCATTCACCTGCCCGACCTTCTCTCCCTCTGTGTCTACGAGGAGCTGTCCGCGGGCGATCATCTCTTGGATCTTCTCTTCGAGGAGGCTCAGCCGGTTGTCCCTCTTGCGCAGCGCCATGCGGACGTGCTCGGCTGCAACGTGCGTCGACCCCTCTTGGCGGGCCCAGTACGATGCCTCCTTGATGATCGATATCAGGTTCCCGAACCGGCAGGAGAGCTTCTTCTGATCCCCGGCGAGCTCGGAGGAGTACTCCACTACCTTGGCCACGCCGCTGGCGTCGAATGGGAGCATCGCTGGCTCTTCCTCACAGCGCGCGCGTAGGAAACGAGCGATCTCCTGCTCGTGCTCCGGGGTGCGGTCCATCTCTGTGTCGAAGTCACTCTTCACCGAAAAGAGCTTGGGAAAGTCCTCGTCGTAGGAGTGGAGAAGCTGATAAATCTGCGGGTTGCCAATGATGACGATCTTCATCTGAAACGGAACGGGCTCCGGTTTGAGTCCCTCGCTGGTGGCGTAGCCGAGCATCTGCAACGGGTCCTCAATCCTGATTTCTCTTCGCTTGATCGCGATCTTCAGCGCGTCCCAGGACAGGCTGACGCGAAACAGGTTATTGGCGTTCAGTACGAGGTAGCCTCCATTTGCGCGGTGCAGCGATCCCGGTTTGATCATGGAGAAGTCGGTGATCGCCACTCCCATCTGCACGCGGCGCTCGATGGAGCCGAACAGGTTGGTGTAGGTGGCGTTCTGCTCCACGATCACCGGCGCCCCTTTTGTCTTGGAATTGTCGACCAGCACGTTCACGTAGTAGCGCTTGAATGGGTCGGTCTGTAGCATGGGAAACGGAAGCGCCCCCTGGGAGGCGTTCTTCTTCCCTCCGTCCTTAAACTGACCGAGGTGCTCGACGATGTCATGCTTCGCGTCCTCGAGAAAAGCGACGACCTTCTCTAGGGAGCCGTAACGTTCTTTGAGTTGATTAAATCGCGGCTCGATGGTGAACAGGACAGCTTCCTTCGCCAGCTTCTTAATCTCCTCCTCGCGCTCTTCGTCCATCCGCGCCATCGCCTGCAGGTTTTCCTGGATGATCGTCTGCACCTTGCTCTGCTTCTCGCGAATCTCCGCGCGCTCCTCCTCAGACAGGGCGGCGTATTCCTCTTGGCTGAGAGGCTCACCCTTTTCTTGCAGGGGAAGAGTATTGATTCCGATCGGCGTGCGCTGAATGGCAAATCCAAGTTCGCGAGCCTTCTCCTCCATCTCATCGGAGAGGGCGGAGCGCTTCTCTGTGAAGCGCTCGTTGATTCGCTTGCTGCGCGCCTTGAACTCGTCTGATTCGAAGACCTTGGGAATCTCTATCTTGAGGCGAGTGATGAGGTGCTGCATGTCGTCTCTTAGCTGCACCCCCATGCCGGCTGTCAGCTCCAGGTAGTGCGGGTTGTAGGGATTCTCGAAATTATGAACGTAACAGAGATCGGGCGGTGTCGGTTCGTCCACGCTGGCGTGGCTGAGGAAGTACTCCACGGCCGACATCTTCCCGGTCCCTGATCCTCCGGCAACGTAAATGTTGTATCGATTCTTGCGGTCCTTGATCCCCAGGCCAAGCCTCAATGCCTCGATGGCGCGTTCCTGACCGATGATTCGGTCCAGTGGCTCCACTTCGGCGGTTGTGCTAAAGTTGAAAGACTTGGGGTCGCACGTACGACGTAATTGATCTGCACTCAATTCTTTGGTCATTTACAGTTCCTCCGGTTAGAATTCTATCGCAGATGATGATGATGGTACAACGTAAGGAGAGATGGGCTTGGATCTTGCTTGTCACTATCGCGATTATCTGCGCTGTGACGGGCGCGAGCGGTGCACAGACCATCGTCCTGCCGCTGATCGGGACGATAGGAAGCTGTACGTACTGCGATAGCGTGCACGATGCGATCGCCTCAGCGGATCTGTCGCTCGACATCCTCCTGTCCAACGCGCAGCTCGATGAGGCGAGTCTATGGGATGCGGTTGTTGCTGCATCGCAGCGGGGTGTGGTTGTACGTGTGCTGCTTGATGAAAGCGATTGGGCAGCATCGATCACCGATAAGAACCGCCCCACCATCGACTATCTGCGCACACACGGGATAGCCGCTCGCTTCGACGATCCATCCATCACCACGCATGCCAAGCTCCTCGTCATAGATCGCCGCATAGTTATCCTCGGCTCCACAAACTGGAATAAGCATTCATTCTACGACCAAGAGCAGGCTGACGTATTGATAGAGGATGCTGCCGTCGGCGAGAGCTTCGCTTCCTACTTCGATCGCCTGTGGGACGGGATGCTGTTCCCTGGTGCTGTTAGGCTTGTCACAGATTCCATCTCGCCCGATGAGCCCCTCATCGTGCCGCTCCCGGAGACGGTGGACACAGAGAACTACCCGGCGCTCCTAGTAAAGCTCATCAATGCTGCGCGCGAATCGATTCACGTAGTGATGTATCGTATTTCCTACTATCCGCAGTATCAAGACAGTGTAACTAATGGTATTCTTAACGCCTTGATTACTGCATCATCGCGTGGCCTGGAGGTGTGCGTCTACATGGACGATTGCGCGTTCTACGAGTCCGAATCCGAAGCGAACCTACAGGCAGCCCGCTACCTGTCAGATCATGGCGTGGAAGTGTGCATGGACGATCCTAACGTCACGACCCACGCCAAGCTCATAATCATCGATCAACGGACGGTGATCCTCGGATCGACCAACTGGAACTACTATTCCCTTGCGAAGAACAACGAGACTGACATTGCATTCATTGATTCTCCCGATGTGGCGGCTCCCTATGAAGCCTTCTTCCAGCAGCTCTGGCGGAAGGGGCGCGTTCTTGGCGGATGAAGGTTCCTTATTGCCGAAAGAAACGGATCAACCGCCA
>CAYQFN010000147.1:0-4394 GCA_964416685.1 uncultured Thermotogae bacterium
AGGCCTTGCCTGACAAAGAAACATCAAGTAAGCTACCTGCCTGTACTGAGCACAATTGGTAAAAGGGGATATATTGATCTGGACCGGTTTCTCCCTCTCTATCGTCGCTCTTCTCTACATTTCTCGGCGCAGCCTTTGGCTGGCAATGACGACGGCTGCTGTAGTACTTGGCCTGTTCACCCTGAGCACAAGCCAGATGCTAATAGTCCTTACGCGCACATTTACTGATCCATCTGTACTCCTCATAGCGTTTGTCGTTGGGATCATACCACTCGTTGGTGGCGCGCTCGAAGAATCGGGGGAGATGGACAGGTTGGTAGCGAACATGCGTATGCGGAAGAGGCCCTTCTTTGCTGTTGCGCCAGCACTCCTGGGGATGCTTCCCATGCCCGGCGGCGCCCTCCTTTCCGCTCCGCTGATCGAACGGGGAGGTGAGGGTGTACCAGCCGACGTTAAGGCCGCGGCCAACGTCTGGTTTCGACACGCGTTTCTGCTTGTCTATCCGCTCGGATCGTCACTCATCGCCTCTGCGAAGATCGCCTCGGTTGGTCTGTACCAAGCGATCCTCTTCCTTTTTCCGGCCTTCTTCCTCACAGTCGCCATCGGCTACTTCATCCTCCTACGGCACGTTCAGGGAAGGATGAAGTACGAAGAGCAGTTCTCCCTCGCTGGCCTCCTCGTTCCCCTGGGAATCATCCTCTCCGCCCCCGTGATCGACATCGCTATGAAGTCAATGCTGCCCCTTCGATATCCCGAAATCGGCACCGCGGTTGGGGTGAGCGTGAGTCTGCTGCTGGCGATGACGATCGGACGCATCGGGGTGAGACAGTTGCCGGCGATAGTGGCGAAAATGCGCCCGTGGAAGTATGTATTCATCATCCTGGCGATGTTCTTGTTCTTGAATGTCTTTACGCTCTCTGGCTCGCCTGAGGTGCTGGCCTCGCTCGACTTGCCGCCAGTTGTTCTCTGTATCGTAATCGGATTTGTTCTGGGAATGATCACCGGGCGCATTCAAACGCCAATTGCCATTGTCGTTCCCATATTCATAACCGCCCACGGAGCGATGTCCCTTCCAGCGTTTGCCGTCACTTACTTCGCCATCTACCTGGGATACGTCATCAGCCCGGTGCACCCGTGCGTCTCTGTCTCCATAGAGTATTTCTCAATATCGATGTCCACCTTTCTGCGTCGAATGGCGCTGCCGGTTGCGATCACTGGGTTGGCCGATCTAGCGGTAGCGCTGTTTGTTCTGTGAACCCTTGAATGGGGAGGCTCGTGATTTACAAGTGTTTCCTTCGTGTCCTTCGGCGGTGAAGCAGCCATTGGAACGCGGAGCTTGGAGCGCGGAACGGAAGAGGCATTGTCGCGCAGACTAATAACACCGATCACGAATGGCGCGAATGTGGCGAATGGCACGAATTCCTTCTGGGTGATGTCTTAGTCATAGCCGGGGAGTATCCACTACTGACAGTAGAGGAACACTATTTTGCCATGCGCCCAATCCCAAGTATAATACCCTGCATGGCAACCCTCGATGATTTGGCAAGAAAACTCGGAATCTCCAAGCGCGCAGTACGTTTTCGCGTTGACGCGCTGAGCGACCTATTGGAGAAGTACATCTCGCGCGATGCGAGGAATCGCCTCATCTTCACAGGAGAAGCCGTCCACCTTCTCCTCCGGTTGGAGGAGCTGCGCGTGGAAGAGCGTCTGCCGATTCGCCAGGCCGCGGTGCGCTTGCGAGGAGAGATCAAGGAACAGGAAGAAGAAGAAGATACTTCGATTGATGATACAATAGCTCTTGAGATCAAGCTGGAGTACCTGGCGCGGGCCGTGGAAACGCTCAGGCGCGACAGGGACTACTGGCGCAGCGTAGCTGAAACGATGCAGACCGTGCTGCCACCTGATCGGATGTGGATTAGCAAGCTCTTCCCTCCCACTCGGAACGATAGGCGCTTAAATTGACCAACACCTACGTCAGTCTGGATGGGTCGGCAAATCTGATGTTGCAACTAGGTAACTCTCCCCAGTTCTTCGTCTTTTCGCCTGAGGACTGACCAGCAGGGCGTACTGGCAATCCTGCTCCAAGAATCGAGGAAGGCAAAGGCCAACTGCAGTAAGGGGAGAGACCGCCCCTCGGTTGAGGGACCAACATCTCTTCCCTCGCCCGTCCGTTTCACTCACTCAAGGCACAGGGGAATGTAGCCTAAACTACGCTGAGACAGACAGGGAGTGGGTAATTCTGGCGTTCGAGTCAGTTTGACTAGGTACTGAAAAAGCCGAGCGTGTCTATGCGGCAGCATCGTACATCACCATCTCCCCTGCGATTCATGGTGCGAACGGCGCTGCCATCCACAGTCCCAAGTGTGGCAGCTTGGTGTGGTGTGCTTGATGCATGCATCGGGCATACCGTGCGGGGTCCACCTCTCTCCTGCGCGAGCGCTATTCTCGAATCGTTTACCAGAAGCTCAAGCTATAACACGAGCCCCATCTTCAGATACTCGACCCGTTTCTCGAACCGGAATGACTCCGCCGCTTCGGCAACTGCTGGCATCCAATTCGGAACAGTGATCTCCACCCGCAGCTGCGGACTGCGCGATACAATCTTGCGCAGCATCAGCCCGACAATGTGTGCGGCAAGCTCAGGGTGTTCAGGGTCAAGCCGGACGGAGATTGCATTCACTCCCTTCCCGCGCAGCGATGCCGAGTACTTACAGCGTGCGATTGCCTGACCGTCGCTCTGTTGACGGACAACGAATTCCTCTTCCTTCGTGCGTTGAACGAGGTTGATGATCGGTATAAGGAGGCGGAGCGCCAGAGGATGCTGAAACCGTCCCTTCTCGATCGGCTCATATAGGCGGGCTCCCTCGGGCACGATCCGCTTCTCGAGAGCAAGCCGGGTCTTCCAATCGGATCGTCGCAGACGGGAAACGGTGAACCCTGAGGGAAGAGAGGGTACGGACGGTAACGCGGGATTGCTCAGCGAGTAGTCCGCTGTGCCGTCGTAGACCTTGAACCCGAGACTCTCATAGAGCCGTTGCGCCGGAATGTTACCGTTGATCACAGAAAGCCGAGTTTTCGCCGCCCCGTGTTCCCTCATCAGTGAAAGCGACTTCTCGATCGCGGCGCGTGCTATTCCTCGCCGTCTGTAGCCGGGCAGAACTCCGACCGTTCCCACAACCCACGCGTTCGTCGTTCCATGACGCTGGATGATCGTCACGCCAACGATCTTGCTGCCTTCGATTGCCACGTAGCCCCGGAACATGTCACGCAACGAGGGAGCGAAAAACCGCACGGTGCGTATAAGCGGCCAGATCCGGTGAAAGCTTCTGAGCATATGCGAAATCTCTTCCTTCTCGTCGGTTTGAACGCTCCAGTCTGGGTTCTCCGGATACTGAAATGTATCACAGAGCATCTTCCCCAAAGGCGTCAAGTCGCGTGGCAGATCGATCGGTCTAAGTTTCACCGGTAAACCTCCTAACATCCCCGCGTCTGTGAAGTATCGGCTATGTCTTAGTTGCTTTGCAAGGTGAGTGTGCCACGAGCCAGTCGGCTCTCAGAATTCGCCGCTAACCACCTTCGATTCGTTGTCTCTGACACACATTATGCAACCGAATGCGCTACTCGTTAATCATCAGCAATCACTGCCCCGCACCTGAGCCAGAAGCGCTCTTTTCTGCATGAGCATCTTCAATTCAAGGGACTTCTTTATTTGCCCGCTCGAAATAGCGAGGAGCCTTAAAGGAGAAAGGTTCAATATCTCGTATTCAGTTGATATACTGAGCTTATCTGATATCGAGCGAGGTGGGACATGAACATAACGGTGAAGCCACTTACACAGGTACAAATAGTAAAGGTGCTGCTCTGTGGGGTGCTACTGTTGGTCTGGTTTGCGATTGGCGCTAGCGCCGAGGAGAGAGCGATTCCGCACATGGCGATCGAGATCCTTGATGACACTGGTTTCACGGCCGAGAACGGGGTTGTTGCGGGGACGGGGACCACCGATGATCCGTATCTGATTTCGGGCTGGTCGATCGACGCTGCTGGTGAGCCCTTCGGCATCCATGTGGAAGAAACCACGAAGGTCTTTGCCATCGAGCAATGTCGGATCTTTGGGGCAACCTCCGCAGCGATCAAGCTGCGAAACACGGACATGGCGTGTATCACCGACTGCCAGATGGAAGGTGGTTTCTATGGCCTTTCTATCGAAGAGAGTGAGCGGGTACTCGTCAAGGATAATGCCTTTCTAGAGAACGAATACGCGAGTCTGTTTCTCATTAGCGCTTCCAACAGCGATATCCGCGACAATATCTTCGGCTCTGGCGGCATAGGCATCTTGTTCTACGAGAAGGCGATGAACAACGGTGTGCATGATAACATCTTTGATGACTGTAAGA
>CAYQFN010000148.1:0-4318 GCA_964416685.1 uncultured Thermotogae bacterium
TGTTGCAGGTCTGAAACCCCAGGCAGAGCAACTACTAAGAGTGCTGCAATCCGATGCCGTCGATCTCCAGTATCATCGAAAGACGCTTCCCCTGTCAACGAGCCACTACAACTTGAATGCACTTAACAGCGAAAGGCCCTATCGATAATTACTTAGGAAGACGTCAATGTGACACAATGCAGATCTTGCCACATAAGCCACCATCGAGAAAAACCCTGCCAGTGGGCGCGTTCTTATCTGGTATGAGTAATACGAAGCATGCTCCTAAGTGGTAGTGTACGAAGCCCTCATTGACTCTGACAGGCATCCTTGAACTGTTCCATTAGCGAAGCTACTATAGAACTACTTGAATGTACAAGGAAAATCCATGCCAAGAGTAGAGGACTCTTAGTCCTAGGTCTTAGATTGAGGCTGTCGTGAGGTTTATGAGAACTCCGAAAGGGAATAGTGCACGCGTCGATTCGTGCAGTCATCTCAACGGGGAGAGGTATATGGCAATGACCATGCGCGAATACTGGCCGTGCTCTAATGAAGGTGCAAGCCCCGAAGTGAATAGTCTAGTGAGGTTCGTTCAATCCGCTGGCAAAGACCCCAAGAAGTGGAAGACGGATTATTGGGGCGAGCATCGTATCGATTCATGCACGGCATATCGAGATAAATCACGGCTGAAAGATTCTGTTGAATCGATGTCTCGACATTTACTAACCCCTTGATAGAAATGATACATTTGATGTGTCCAATTGGCTACAGGAACAACGCCTCTGCAAAGCGCTCGCGGTGACGTACTTGAGAACCTTATTCATTTCCGGCCCAGTCGTGCCCCGACTTGGTCCCGATATGTAAAAGGAGAGCGAAAGCAGAGATGTCGCAAATCAACGAGAGACAAAAGGAACTGCGCTCGAAGATTGGACACTTCTCGAACTGTGGAAAGCTGACTGGGCGAACGCCGACTACCTAAGTGTCATATTGCCGAGACTGCTGGAGAAACCAGAATCCGGGAATCGAAGGGAACAGTCGTTGATCGAGGACATCCTTGTACTCGCGGAAGATGCAGATTTCGATCACTCAGATCTGGCGAAGCGGGCCGCTACTGAATGGCTCAAGATCGAACTTGCTGACCAGGTCATTCCAGAACTTGAGAAAGATCTGCGCAACTTCCAGCTGACCCGGGCACAGAGCGGATATGAACAGTATCAAGAAGCCTTGGATTTGCGCTGGTACGAAGAACGCCGCGCTGAGCGAATTAGAAGTCGCCGCCGAACAATCCAAAAGTATCTTTCGAGCTATCAATTTTCAGATGCAAGCGATTGGCTCGGAGACTCGAAAGAAGTCCTTCGTCAAGATGAAGTTCTTGAACTTGATGACTGGTTCAAGCGGTGAAGGCTCTTTGGCATCAGGCCTGTGCAGATTCAACGTTGCGTCAGTAGTCTGTGCCATTGCTGAACCTTAGTGTAGCAGACCAGCTGCGACGAAGGATGTGATCTTGTGTAGCGCCGGAGCCCTGCCCGGGGGGAGGCAGCCTCCAACGTTGAGCGTCCCTAAACACAGCAAACGATCCGTAGCGTCATTTTAGCGCTTCCTCGCCCTGGAACTGGCGGTATGGTGATAGAATCTGAAGGGTCTCTTCGTCGTCTGGGGTCAGTTCACCTGTGACCAAACGCGTCAGAAGCTCTCCTAATCCCACTCCGAGCATGAACCCCTGGCCGCACATCCCGATCGCCATTATATACCCTTCGATCTCCTCCGATCGGCCGACGAGCGGCGAGCCATCCGGTGTCATCGGATAGAGTCCGCGCCAGGTGCGGCGCACCCGGATGTTCGTAAGCAGCGGCATCAGGTCGACCATGCGCCGGGCGACCATCGGCAGGAACGCGCTCGTCTCGCGGCGATCGAATCCCCATATCGATGGGCTGGGGGTGATGCAGAAGACGACCTGGCCGGTGGAAAGCTGATAGAAGTAGTAGTTGGCCGAGCCTGGGGCGGGGCGAACGTCGACGACCATGGGGTTCAAGAAGTGGGCGACCGGCTCGGTGATCCCACCTTCGTGTGAGTCGGGGTTCACCGGGTGATCGAGCCCGACCAATCTGCCGATTTCGCTCGCCCACGGACCGGCTGCGTTCACTACGATCGGCGCTGTGTACTCACCTCGATCGGTCTTCACCCCGCGCACGCGGCCATCTTGGACGTCGATGGCAATGACCTGCTCGTTGAAGTGAAACTGCGCCCCGGCGCGCACTGCCTGTTCGTACAGCGCATGGCCGAACAACAGGGTCGAGCAGTGCCCGTCGTGCGGGGAGAAGGTCCCTCCGATTAAGCCATCTGTGTTCACCGAGGGAACGATCTTCAGGAATTCATCCTTGTTGTACCAATCGATGTCCAATCCGTATTTATGCTGCGTCTTGAGGAGGGTCTTGAACGTCTCTTCCTCGTGCTTGCGGTAAGCGACGAAGCTGTATCCGCCTTCGGTCCATTCAATGTCCTGGCCGTAGGTCTCTTCCCACGACGAGACGACCTCCAGGGTGCGCAGGCAGAGGCGGATCTTGGCCGGGTCGGAGTGGGTGGCGCGGATTCCGCCGATCGCCGCCTTGTTCGACCCCTGCCCGGAGCTTGCGAAGCGGTCGAGGACAAGGACATTGAGACCGGCTCTCGCCATGGACATCGCAGTTGGCACACCGACGCTACCTGCGCCGATGATGATCACATCGTAGCTATTCATTGCTCGCCTCCTCTTTATCCGCGGAATCCGTGCCGGCGAAGATGCCGAGTGGAACCTCGACGAAGAGCGGCCGTTTCACGTTCTCCTCCACCTCGGAGAGGGGGATCCCTTCCTCGCGGAATAGGCGCTTGATCAGCGGGGTGCACGTCTTCCCTCCGCACGCTCCCATCCCGGCGCGGGTGACCGCCTTGATCTCGTTCATATCGCGACAACCGCTGCGGATGAGGCTCCTTATTTCACCTGCGGTGACCCGCTCGCAGCGACAAATGATAACATCGTCCTGCAGTCGCTCCTCGATTTGCGACAGCGGCTGCGAGATCGATGCGTCCTGGATCCTGATCCCGGCTACATGTTTAGCGTACTCCTTTGGAGCCCTCACCTTGACGAGAACCGTGTGGTCGTTGCGCTCGGTCGCGCGCAGGTCTTGCACAACAACATCACCCAGCACTTCACCGACCGAGTCGGTCACCGTCACTCTTCCTCCGACCTTGAGGCTCTCGGGTGGAAACTCGTAGGCGATCGTCACCGTGGGCATCTCTTGATCCTGGCGGTAGTCAACGAGCGTTATCGCCAGTCCTGGGCAGATGGCGACGCACTGCTCGCACCCTAGGCATTGGTGTGGGTCATCGATGAACTGCGGGCGCTTCCGAATGTCGCTCTTATCTATTGTAATCAGATGTTTTGGACAGACAGCGCTGCACGGGTTGCACGGTATCTCCTGGCTGCAGTGAAGGATCGGGAAGACCCCCTCCTCCCACGGCGGGATGTTCTCACGAACGACCTTGCCCGGCTTTGACTTGAGGATCTGCGCTATGCGCGACCATTCTTCGGGAATCTCCTCGTCCGTCACGTGGAGATCGCGGGCGATCGTTCGCCCCTTGATCCGGCCTGAGAAGATCGCTGCCGAGGCCTCGGCGATCTCCTCGGCATCGCCGGCGTCGTACACGTTCATCCCGTACTCGCGCGCCTTGATGGTGAACTCGTTCACCGGATCGAGGCCGACCGCGATGAGGATCGTATCGCAGGCAAACGACTTCTCGGTGCCCGGTATAGGCCGGAATTCATCGTCGATCTGGGCGATCGTCACCGATTCCACTTGATCATCGCCGTTGGCGGAGATGACAGTGTGCGAGGTGTAGATGGGAACCCCGAGGCGAGCGAGCTTGTCCTTGTGCACCTTGTACCCGCCGCACTCGGGAAGGGCCTCCACAAGGCCGACAACCTCGATCCCCGCCTGCAGCGCGTGGTAGCCAGCGATCAGGCCGACGTTCCCTCCGCCGACGATGAACAGCCGCTCCGCCGCGCGCACGCGGTCACGATTGACCAGCGTCTGGAAGGCACCGGCTCCATACACTCCGGGAAGGGTGTTCCCCCTAAACGCAAGCGACTTCTCCCTAGCGCCCGTGGCGACGAGGAGCACCTGTGGCTCGATGAGTACGTATTCATTCCCGCCGCGCAGCACGCCCACCAACTTGTCGCTGAACACCGCTAAGGCCGTGCTATTTGTCCATATCTTCACCGAGGGGAGCGCTTCTATCTCTTTCGCCAGGATAGAGGCGATGTCTATCCCGCGCGTGCCGGCGTGCACCGCCTCGACCGAGC
>CAYQFN010000149.1:0-4296 GCA_964416685.1 uncultured Thermotogae bacterium
TTGACACGGGCTCAAAGAGCTGCGATAACTCCACCACCGCCTCCGCGTCATCACTAGTCATCCTGCGAATCTCGTAAGCCGTATCAGTCATGTATCGATCAGTCCCTTTAATGTCTAATTTGTAGCACCATTAAAGGCAGAACCGCCAGCGAAGTCAAGCGGCAGCCTGTCCCTATGTGATTGCCAGCGCCTTCATAGCCGCTGTCATCGGATCAGAGAAGAAGATCGGATCAACCCGTTCGATGACGTCCCCCGATACCTCGAGAAAATTCCGTTTATTTTCTAAAGGGATAAGAGCCCGTCGAGCACCGTTGTCCATGGCGATTTGAAGTGGTTCTGCAAGGGAGCGCATCGCTTTTATATTACCTTGAATGCTCAAATCCCCCATGATTACAAGCGCGGCAAGAGGGAAGTGTTTCTTGAGAGCCGAGTAGATCGCGACAACCAGTGCGATCCCTGCTTCACAAGGAACATGATTACCCAAAAGATCGATTGCTTCCACATTAAAGTCCGTTGTATTGACAGCATGCCCGATTCCCATCTCTACCTTATGCCCCTTAATGTACGCGAACGCGCGCTGGATCGATTCCTTCATCGTACCTTCGATACCACCTGTAATCCGCAATCTACCAGTGCCAGGCGCGCAACCGACTTCTATGCGATAGAGGCCGACCTTGCCCTGCTCATCAACCGAGGCGGTATAGACGGATCCTGGAGCAAGGGGATCGGCTGAGATTGTGTCGTGCCCGCCCTGCTCAGGAACGCCGACATATCGCTCTTCCCGTGTTTCATTGTCGATGTATGAAAAAGAAGTTTTGTAATACTCGAACGACCCCATTCTCTTCAGTTGTTCTTTAACCCGACGGCGCCCTTCCAGAGCAACATCAACTATCTCAGCCAGTTCTTCCTTGGAAAACTCGCTGTGAGGATACAGTAGCTTGGTTAAGCCTGATACGGTCTTTCGCACAGCCTTTACATCGCGGGCGTTCAAATGCGCGCCCAACGCAAAATGACGATCGATGATTTCGGTGAAGTTATGACGACGCAGCTCCCGTAGTGCTTCGGCTAAGTAATTCACCACAAATCCGTAATGCTCCGTGAAATATTCAATGCGCATCTTCGGCAGCTCCCACCCGGGAATGTAAAAGTGAATACGATCGAGGAACGCCCAATCCTCACGAATAACATCAGGAAGCGGCATGAAGAGGTGAGATGAACGGACCATCGCCTCAACCGGCTGATTAGTGTTACCGAACATGGCGATTGATGCATGCCCTGTAAGTGCATCTTTGCCGCGGGCGAATGTTCCCGACTCACAGTAGGTCTTGAGGGTTGTTACAACTTCCTTCTTCATCTTCTGTAGATCAGCGACTTCATCGAACGCAATAGCATCCCATAGCCCTACCAAACCCATCTTTCCTGTACGTATGTTGTAGAACAAGTTGGGTACGGTTGTCGGCCCGGTCAGCAGAATAGCATAGGGACTGATTTCCTGATAAGCGTACGACTTGCCTGTGCCGCGAGGGCCAAGTTCAATGAGGTTGTAGTTGGATTCACACAGCGGGATAAGGCGGGTCAAGAACAATAGCTTCGTCCGCCTCTCGAAATGTGTCGGCTCAAGACCGATGCTGCGGATAAGGAGATCGACCCATTCGTCGGAATCGAATTCACTACGTCGTTCCAAGTAATCGTCTAAATCGAACGAGCCGAGTTGTATTGGCTTTATATCATCGATCCAAAAAGGGCTGCGTTTGCCGCGTGCCTCATCGTCGTATTCATGCCGGATCTTGACCTGGGCCCAAATACCGCCCATGAGCAGCAGCTCGTATTGACGCACGTACCGGTCCGGTACATGGATGTACTTATGCCCGAAGTTAACGAGTTCAGCCCAATATTTATCGTCATCAGAAAGGTACCGGACTTTGACCTTGTCGATCAGCGTATGTTCGCCCTTTTCCTTGACGAACGATTGAACCTTATTCGATTCATCGGGGCGGACAAAGTTATTGGCCAATGTTGTGTTGACCAGTCTCAGACCAGCCTCGATCGCTTGTGGGTCATCTGTTGCGCAGTATTTTCCCAGCAAGTATTCAAGCACATACACAGGGACATTGGCTCCAACCTTGACTTTCCTCACCAGGTCTTTACGTACCAACTTCCCGCCGAACACAGCGTTTGCCTTTTGATCGAGCAGTCCCATCACAAGCCTCCGTCAGAACGATATCTCAACCGGAATGTCCTTCACTGCGGCAAGCTCCACTTGACTTGTTGCATCCAATACATGAACGGAAGCGGTTGGTGCAGCAAGCTCGTCCTTGAGCATTATAGTAACCGCGTTAGGGCGGTCCTTTTCAAGGACAATCTCCTGAGTCCCCTCTTCAAAACCATAGGCAGCCATCGCAGCTGTTCCCACGTCAGTTCGTCCCGCACGGACAGCGACCTTAACCCTCTTTTTATCGTCACCGAACAGCCCCCCGACAGTGTAGCAGAGCTCGATTGAGAAGAATCGGGTGGTAATCCGTTTCTTTGCCAGTCTTATAGCTACGGTAGCCCTTGTCGAGTCCGCGGGGTGAGATTTGTGCACAGTGATGCTGATTACAGGTACCAGCAACTCTTGCAGAGAGAGCCCGCCATGGAAGTAGCCGCGTGTGCTCCCACGGGTTCTAAAACATGCAAGGCCTTTTGGGAAAACAAGTTCAAGATCTCCGGTAAGGCCGATCTGCTTTGAGGTTACCCGCAGGCAACCCGGGATATCGGCCCCACCGTGACCGATCCATACCCGCGGATGCAGGTCCACTGTATGGCCGCCTGGAGAGTCGATCTTCATGCCGTCATCCAAGCGCTCGGAGAATAGGTAGCCGTGATCGGCAACGATCACCATATGGCGGACACCCAGGATGGCAAGCTTACGAATACCGCGCCGCAGTTTCTCCAGGACTTCATCCATAAACCGGCGTGCCTCCTCCTCGTCCTCGGTTTCCTCTCCTCGTCGGTCGATCTCCTGGGAAGTAACCAGGAGTAAATCTGCTTTAGCAATGTCTTCGCGCCGCTTCTTGGTCGGCTTCATCAACCCGTTAAGCTTGAGCACGAGTGTGTTAGAGCTGATCGAGGTGGTTAAGTATTTAACGCGGGAAGCACGATCCTTGAGCAAGGTATTACCGATTCGGACGCCGACTCGGCCACTACCGACATCAACCAGCTCCATGCCCTTGTCGGCATCCGGCATAAGTGTAGCCATGCCCACTTCGGTGATCGTTGGAGGCTGTGCAATACCTGGAACTAATTCGGCTTCAAACTCTTCCTTCAGGCCCTCAATCAGTTCTAAACCCATCTCGTAGCGTAGAGCATCCACCAGGATGTACGCCGTCTTCGATTCGGAAATGTGCGCTCGAACCTTTTTGCGGAATACGTCGTACTGATGGAGCATCTCCTCGACCCCAAATCCTCCGGTTTGAAACGCGCTCGCAAGGCATTCAGCGCATTTGCCGACAACCTCGCCATAACGCCGGCGCACGTGAACGATGACCCGCTCTAACTGCGTGTCCGACTCATCAAGCGATAGATCGAGCATTGCATAGCGATGTTCTAAGTGACGGTGGTACCGGTCCAGCATGTACCACGGCAGTGGTTCTTCGGTTCCGCTGGATAGTATGCCCTCGGTATAGGCCCTGATAATAACTGCTGGATCGCTGTGCACCGTTTTCAGTTCCTCCTCGATGCGATCAGCGGCCAAAAGGAACCGTGCGGCGACCTCAAGCAGAGTCCAGCGCAGTTGATATCCGGCTTCGCGAAGGGACCAAAACGACGACTTACGGTAATTCGCCAACTCAAGAACTTCCGCCATATCCCCGGCTAGGATACGTGCCTCTGCCCAATTGAGCAGAATCTCTTCGATACCGGAAAAGGTTTGTACTTCAGTCAGTTGGGATGCGTCGAGTCCAAGACTCGTTACTTGTGCTTGCGCCTCAACCTTATTGGCGACTTCAGCGTAGGTCTCACGCAAGTCAAGGCGGTTCCGCCACGCATGGCAGACAGCAAGTAGTTGCTCGCGTTGTCGGGAAACGAGCGGAACAGGAATCGCGGCGAGCTTTGCCGGTGTTTCTTCGCCATCAGCAGCCTTGAGCGCCAATTCGGCCAACAGGAGTGACTGACAAAGCTTATTCCGTACCTGCTCAATTGACTGCTCTGGATTGATCTCAAGGCCCAATTCACTGCGAAAGAGGCTGATCAGTTCGGACAGGGCGTGTTTGTTCACTATGGATTCGTCATGCTTGTCAGAGCTCAAGAATGCTAAAG
>CAYQFN010000150.1:0-4289 GCA_964416685.1 uncultured Thermotogae bacterium
ATCTATGTTTCTCTATGCCGTCCTTGAATTATTAAAGCACGATCAACAGATTCCTTCTCAACTAGCTCCTGCTCCAACAGGATGTCGCCCAATAGTTTTTGTGCGAACTTTCTCTTCTGAAGATCAAGTCCTTTCGACAGATCAGCATGAGAGAGCGCTCCAAGATCAACCAGGATCTCTCCGAGCCGCTTCTCTCTCTCGAAGTACTCCTCCAGAATAGAGAGGAGCACCGCACTGCGGCTTCGGCGCTCGCGTCTGCCCTTTGCATCTACTTGCGCCATGAGGTAGGCATCTTCCTCACTGTAGTAAATCGTTGTTTGCATCGCACATCTCCTTTCCTCATCTTTCCCAAACACAACAACCGGGTTGCCATTTCATTCTGGCAACCCGGCTGCCTTGATGAATCATTTTCTAAGGCCCGTGGCTTTGCGTAATTGCTTTATAGCAACCTTGCCTTTTTCAGAACCATCTCGTAAGTTTTACCATTATAGCATGATGTTATGTACTTGTCAAGCCCTGGGATAAACGACGAGTGGGACCTTCAGTCAGGCCAAGTCAACGCCTGCGGCGAATCGCGTTCCACAGGACAACGGGGACTTCGCGACGACGGAAGACAGAGACGAGAAGTCCTCCTGCGATGAATCCTCCGATATGGGCGAAGAAGGCGACTCCGCCACCGGATGCGCCGATCGCTCCCGCTCCACTGATCAACTGAAAGATGAACCAGATGCCGAGGAGGATCACCGCGGGGATGCGAATCAACCGGATGAAGAAGAAGACGGGGATGACGGTGAGGACACGCGAATACGGGAAGAGCATAAAGTAGGCGCCAAGAACGCCCGCGATCGCGCCCGATGCACCGATTTGCGGGACTGCACTGTGAGGAGAGAGCGCGCTCTGTGTAGCAGTGGCAATGAGCCCGCACAGCAGATAGAAGGCAAGGAACTTACCGTGCCCCATGGCATCCTCCACGTTGTCCCCGAAGATCCACAGGTAGAGCATGTTCCCTAGGATGTGGGAGAGGCTTCCATGCATGAACATTGCACTCAAGAGAGTGATCCACAGTGGAAGAGCGATCGTAGGGGGAAGGTCCTTCCCGGAAAAGAACTCACCGGGGATGAATCCGTAGGAGAAGATGAAGTTCTCGCGTGGGGAGATGCGCACGTAGGAAGCCGGCCTCTTCAGGTCCGCGAAGCTAAGGCCTTGTTCTTGCCACGACGAAACGTTCAAGGTGAGCGTCTCCTGCGGACTCTGCGTCATTTGGTAGGAAAACACGAGCAGGTTGATAATGATCAAGGCGACCGTGACGGCGGGAAACGTTCTGCTCTGTTGATAGTCTCGTATGGGAATCATAGGCACATGATACATACCCCTCCCCGCTGTCGGCAAGTCTGGTCCGAGCCTGCTCAAAGAACGGTTGTATTGATCAGGCGGGACGTTGTATGATTTAATCCACTTGCCAGGTCTGCACGATGGGGCTGAGTGTAAGTGAGTATAAGTTGTAAGGAGGATCTATTGGAGCTTCTCAAGCGGTTGAGCGAAGCGAGTGGCGTGCCCGGGCACGAGGGAGAGATTCGCGGGATCATCACTGAAGCGTTGAAGGGCAGGGCGAAGACGATTGAGACTGACCGACTGGGAGACTTGATCGCGCACTTTCCCGGAGATGGCCCGGTAGTGATGATCGCTGCGCATATGGATGAGATCGGCTTTATCGTCAGCTACATCGAGAAGGAGACAGGCTTTCTGCGCATCCATCCCCTGGGCGGGTTCGATGTGAAGACACTGATCGCTCAGCGGGTGGTGGTGCACACGGAGGCGGGAGATTTGGTGGGGTGCATCGGGGCCAAACCGATCCACATCATGACCGCTGAGGAGAAAAAGAAACTCCCAGAGATGAAGGACCTGTTCGTTGATCTGGGCCTCAAGGAGGATCGCGTGCGCGAGGTCGTTGCTGTGGGAGACATGGTTACGCTGCGGCAGGACTTCCTCGTTGGTGAGGAGGTTGTCTCCGGAAAGGCGCTCGATGACCGCGCTGGCCTGTACATCGGGATTGAGGCGATCAAGCGTGCGAAGACGATCGCTTGTGATCTGTATTTCGTGGGGACGACGCAGGAAGAGGTCGGATTGCGTGGGGCACAGGTGGCCGGATTTGCCGTTGCCCCGCAGATCGCGATCGCCCTCGACACGACCCTGGCGGTCGATATGCCGGGTGTATCCGGTGCGCAGCAGATAACGAAGCTCGGAGATGGTGTAGCGATCAAGCTCGCGGACAGTTCGTCCATCTCGCACGTCGGTCTTGTGCGCGTGATGAAGGACTTGGCAACGCAGCGAAAGATCGCATATCAGATGGAGATCCTCCCGCGCGGCGGTACGGATGCAGGTGCGATGCAGCGTGCGCGCGCTGGCTCCGCGGCGATTACCCTCTCTCTCCCCTCACGCTACGTGCATTCAGTGGTGGAAATGGCGCACCAGGACGACATTGAGGCTGCGATTTCACTGTTGTCGGCCTTCCTGGAGACGGCGGATAGCGTTGACTTGAGCAGAGGATAGGCAATGGCGCGCACACTCTTCCGGAACTTTGACCTTGTAGCGACGATGGATGGAGAGCGACGTGAGATCCGCGGGGGTAGTGTCCTCGTTGACGGTAACGTGATCAGCGCCGTCTCCGATGGGAGAGTTGCGGTGGACGCCGATCATGTGATCGACGGGAAGGGAAAGATCCTCCTTCCCGGCTTTGTCAACACGCACCATCACCTGTACCAGACCCTCTTCCGAAACGTCCCCGGCGCCTCCGACCGCAAGCTGTTCGATTGGCTCGTGTTTCTCTACGAGAGATGGAAGGGACTCGATGAAGAAGCTGTGCGAGTCAGCGCGGCGATCGGGTGCAGCGAGCTTCTCCTCTCCGGTGCGACGACGACCTCCGATCATTTCTACATCTTTCCGAAAGGCTATCCGAACATCTTCGATGCCGAGGTTGAGGGAGGTATGATGACTGGGATCCGCTTCCATCCCTGCCGCGGCTCGATGTCGCTATCCAAGAAAGACGGGGGTCTCCCTCCTGACAGCGTTGTGCAGACCGAGGATGAGATAATTGGCGATTGTCAGCGGGTCATCGAGCGCTACCACGATCCGAGCCGCTTCTCCATGCTGCGCGTGGCACTCGCCCCCTGCTCGCCGTTCTCGGTGACTGCCGATCTGATGCAGCAGTCGACCGAGCTTGCCGATGAGTACAACGTCCTGTTGCACACGCACCTCGCCGAGACGATGGACGAAGAGGAGTTCTGCCTACAGAGCTTCGGTGCCCGCCCGGTCGACTACATGGAAGAACTCGGCTGGCTGCGCGACGACGCCTGGTACGCGCACCTCGTACACGTGAGCGAACAAGACATCGCGAAGCTATCAAGGGCTGGGTCTGGCCTCGCTCACTGCCCGAGTTCGAACATGATCCTGGGCTCGGGGATCGCGCCGGTTGTGCCGATGAGGAAGACGGCGATGCCGATCGGGATTGGAGTCGATGGATCGGCGAGCAATGATGCGTCGAACATGATCCGCGAGGTACGCCAGGCGATGCTCTTACAACGCGTGCGCTACGGGGCAGAGTCTTTCTCCGCTCGCGACGCCCTTTACTTGGCGACGATGGGAGGAGCCAGAGTACTGCACCGCGAGGACGAGATCGGGTCGATCGAGGTCGGAAAGGCCGCGGATTTGATCACGTTTGACATGAGCGGAATCGAGTTCGCTGGAGCGCAGTCCGATCCTTTGGCGGCGATCGTTCACTGTGGGGGAGAGCGTGTCGATACGGCGATGGTGAACGGAGAGACCCGCGTTCGCGATGGGCGCCTTGTCGATGAATCGCTGTACGATCTGATCCCACGCCACAACGAGATCTCGCTCAAGTTGATCAACGGCAGATGAAGATCACCGTGGAGATCTCGTTCTCCTTCAAGGCTGATCTTGACGATCACCCTGTGGTCCTCGATCTTGTGGACGGGGCGGATGTGATGGCCGCCTTACGCGCCCTCGCTTCGCTGCACTCGGACATGTCATTGCGCATCTTCCGACCGGGCGGCGAAGTGAGGGCGTACATCAACGTGCTCAAGAACGGCGGGAATGTTCGCTTTCAACACGGCTTTGCTACACCCCTTCGAGAAGGCGATCACCTGACGATCCTCCCCCCGGTTGGGGGAGGATGACATCATGCATCTCAAGTGCGTGTTGGAGGCTTGACAAGTCTGCCATTGGCTTTATTGCCATGCTCGTGGAGAGTGGGAGTTCACCGTTCCATTGAC
>CAYQFN010000151.1:0-4147 GCA_964416685.1 uncultured Thermotogae bacterium
GGACTACACACGCGATGTCGGGGCGCGCCGCACGCAGGACGCGCTTCTCTACCCACGTGCAAGGATCGTTGCCGCCTGTGCCGCCGCCGGAATCCAGGCCTCTGACACGGTCTATGCCGATGTCGATGATGAGGATGGCTTGATCGCTGAGACCGTGCACATCCGCGACCTCGGCTTCGTCGGCAAGGGGGCGATCAACCCGCGCCAGATCGAGCCGATCCACAGCGTCTTCAGGCCGACTGATGAGGAGATCGATATGGCACGCAAGATAGTCGCGGTTGCTCAAGAGGCGGAGGAGAAGGGGATCGGTGCCGTCGCTATCGGGGGAAAGATGATCGATAAACCGGTGCTCGAGCGGGCTAAGCGGACGATTGCTCTTGCTGAGCAGATGAAAGGGGGATGGAGATGAAAAACTCACTCGGCAGAGAGATACCGGAGAGGATCGGTGATCGTATACTGCGACCGTTCGAAGGAGCATTTGCTACAAGCCCCTCTGGTCGGAAGGCATCCCGCCCGCAGAAGACGATCAAACTCGGTGAAAATAAGGTTCTCCATTCCATTGAGGAAGCGATCGAGGCGACTGGGCTTAAGAGTGGAATGACGATCTCCTTCCATCATGCCTTTAGAAACGGAGACTATCTGGTGAACATGGTCCTCGACGAGTGCGCGCGCATGGGGATCAAGGACCTTAGGTTGTTCGCCACTGCGCTCTTCCCGGTGCACGAGCCGCTGATCGATCACATCAAGAACGGTGTGGTGACGCGGATCGAGGGATCGATGAACGGGCCAATCGGAGCGTTCGTATCGCAGGGAGGGAAGCTTGCGCAGCCAGCGGTCCTTCGCTCGCACGGCGGTCGCTGGCGCGCCGTCGAAGCGGGGGACGTGCACATCGATGTCGCGTTCATCGCGGCTTCGCAAGCCGATCCGTATGGAAACGCTAATGGAATCAATGGGAAGACCCCATGTGGGCCGATTAGTTACAGCGCGGTCGACGGCCAGTACGCTGAGAAGACGGTAGTAGTGACCAACGACCTCGCTCCGTATCCGGTCTATCCGTTCGAGATCCAGCAGGGATGGACCGACTACGTGGTCGTTGTCGATGAGATCGGTGATCCGAACAGCATCGCCTCGGGAACGCTGCAGATTACGCGATCGCCGACGCGTCTCAAGATCGCTCGTCTGGCTGCTGCTGCGGTGAAGGCATCGGGATACATCGTGGACGGATTTAGCTTCCAGGGTGGAGCGGGCGGGGTCTCCCTCGCTGCGACGAAGTACATTGGCGAGGAGATGGCGCGCGCAGGAATCGTCGGCAGTTTCGCCATCGGTGGAGTTACCAAATACCTGGTCGACATCCTGCATAAGGGGCTCCTGCGAGTCCTCTTGGATGGTCAGGCGTTCGATTTATCGGCGATTGAATCGCTGCGGAAAGATCTCAATCACGTGCTCATGGATCCGGGCCATTACGCGAACTACGACTCGCGTGGCTGCTCGACCTACATGCTCGATGCCGCCTTCCTCGGGGCAACTGAGGTCGATCTCGACTTTAACGTGAACGTAAATACTCACTCCGACGGACAGCTCCTGCACGGGATTGGCGGACATCAAGAAGTTGCCGCTGGGGCAAGCCTGACTTTGATCACCGTCCCCACGCTGCGCGGGAGGCTCCCAGTAATAGTCGATTCGGTTACTACAGTGACCACCCCTGGCGAGGTGATCGACGCGATCGTCACCGAACGCGGGATCGCGGTCAATCCAAAGAGGCGGGATCTGAAGGATCGATTTACTGCTGCCGGGCTTCCGGTGCGCAACCTTGCGGAGATCAAGGCCGAGGCCGATCGTCTCACGCGCCCACCGAGAAAGCCGGTATTTGGAGACGAGGTGATCGCGCTCATTGAGTGGCGGGACGGAACGGTTATAGATACAGTAAGGAGGGTAGTCGGATGGCAGTAAGAGATGAGCTGTTACGGGTTCTGCCGGAGATCGATTTGATCGAAGATGAATCGTTGCGAGACAAGGTAGCAAAGACGTGGGAGGATGGCCTTTCGCGGGGTGGCTGGACGCCTGCGGACATCGAGCGGATGCCGTTCACCCTAGCCAAGGTGGTGAATATTAACTTTGCTCAGCACGTGCGGAGTGTGACTAGGATCTGCCTCCACGTCTACGAGACGTTTGAAGAGATCTATCAGGGCAAGCTTTCGCTCGATCGCGACACTATCCTTGCCGGTGCGCTGTTGCACGACGTAGGAAAGTTGCTGGAGATGGAAGAGGGAGACGGCGTATTCCGCAAGAGCCCGGAGGGAAAACTCGTGCGTCATCCATTCTCCGGCGTCGCCCTCGCTGACGCCAACGGCATCCCGCCGGAGGTGCAGCACATCATCGGTACGCACTCGAAGGAGGGCGACCCGTACAAGCGCACTCCCGAGGCGGTAGTCGTCCACCTGGCCGACTTCATGAACTTCGATACGGTTGAGGAGATACATCTCCCAAGGGGGTAATAAAATGGGAATGACGTTCGCTCAGAAGATCCTCGCGCAAAAGGCCGGTCTGGACCACGTTGAGGTCGGCCAAATCGTGGAGATAACGCCGGATTTTTGTATGTCACACGACAACACCGCGGCGATCAGTAAGATCTTTACTAAGATCGGCGTCGAGCGCGTGAAGGACCCGGAGCGGTTCGTGATCGTGCTCGACCACACCGTCCCCGCCTCAACCGAGAAGTACGCGTTGGGGCACAAGGAGATCCGCCAGTTCGTGGCCGATCAGGGGATAGAGCACTTCTACGACGGCGGTGTTGGGATCTGCCATCAGGTTCTGCCTGAGAAGGGTTATGCCCTCCCCGGTGCGCTCATCCTCGGTTCGGACTCACACACCACCACCTACGGCGCGTTCGGCGCCCTCTCGGCTGGGATTGGCCGCTCGGAGATGGCGGTGCTGTACGCGACATCGAAGATCTGGCTCAAAACGCCGGAGAGTATCAAGATCGTCCTGCATGGCGTGCTACGTGAGCCGATCACATCGAAGGACTTGATCCTGAAGATCATCGGCGACATCGGTGCCGACGGGGCTCTCTACAGATCGATCGAATTCTCCGGCGAGGCGATCAGCGAAATGAGCCAGGCCTCGCGCATGGTCCTCTCCAACATGGCGATCGAGTGCGGAGCGAAGAACGGCTACATCGCCCCCGACGATAAGACCTTCAGATTTCTTGAAGGCCGCGCCGTGCGCGAGTACTACCCCGTCTATCCCGATGCCGATGCACAGTATGAGAGGACACTTGAGTTGAATGCTTCGGAGTTAGGCCCGCAGGTGGCAAAACCGCACACCGTGGACAACGTCGCTCCGGTGGAAGAGGTGGCGGGAACGAAGATCGATCAGGTGCTCCTCGGTACCTGCACCAACGGGAGGCTCGAGGACCTGCGCCTGGCGGCGAAGATCCTTTCCGGAAAGAAGATCGCCAAAGGTATGCGCATGCTTGTTTTGCCAGCGTCACAGGAGGTCCTCCTCGATGCCCTGGCCGAGGGACTGATCGACACGTTCGTCCGCGCCGGGGCGCTCGTCCTCAATCCCGGCTGCGGCCCGTGCCTCGGCGCTCATCAGGGAGTGTTAGCACCCGGCGAGGTCTGCCTGTCGACCGCCAACCGGAACTTTAAGGGGAGGATGGGATCGCGCGATGCGGAGATCTACCTCGCCTCGCCGGCGACGGTCGCCGCCTCGGCGCTGACCGGCGTGATCACCGATCCGCGTGAAGTCTACAAAGGAGGTGCAAAATGATCGAAGGACGCGTGTGGAGATACGGTGACGACGTCAACACCGACGTCATCTTCCCGGGGAAGTACACCTACCAACCGATGGAGCCAGTAGAAATGGCCGAGCACGCCATGGAGGATCTCGATGCGAGCTTCGCAAAAGAGGTGAAGACAGGAGACGTAATCGTCGCTGGAGCGAACTTCGGCTGCGGCTCATCGCGAGAGCAAGCGGCGACTTGTCTTAAGGCGGCTGGAGTGGCAGCCGTGATCGCCAAGTCCTTCTCCCGCATCTTCTTCAGAAATGCGATCAACAACGGCCTTCCCGTCATTGAGCTTTCAGATGGCATCGACGCGATGAAGAAGGACGATACTGTCAAGATCGATTTTGAGAATGGTGTAGT
>CAYQFN010000152.1:0-4125 GCA_964416685.1 uncultured Thermotogae bacterium
CCCCGAACCCGAAGCTCGGTCGATCCCCCGGGATCCGCCGCGGAGAAAGCCAGGGGAAGACCTCCCTCAACGCGGACGCCGTCTCCAGGGTGAGCGGGTAGCGGTATCCTTCCCCGAACGGCTCCCCGCCAGCAAGCGGTCGCCCGCCCTCTACATAGAGGGAACGCTCTCCGGTGGGTTCCTTAACCAGGGCGAAGTGAGTCCCCTGTTCTTCACGGATCGAGCTCTTGTAGAGTCGGTAGGAGTTGTCACCTAGTAATCCTATAACTCCTCCTTTTCCGAATTCTTCTACTATCTTTTGTGCTTCTTCCTTAAGCTGCGGGAGGTCTTCCTGCACAGTGTCCCAAACCGCCTCTAGGTCAAGATCGAAATATGCATGTACAATGCGATTCTGCATCCCGACAATCTCTCGCCATAGGACCTGAGGATATCGGGCTTGTAGCTCCTCCGATACTTGTCGAGCCGCTTCTCCAATGATCTCCACCTGCCGAACCACAGCATCCTGAAGGAGCCGGTTACGGAAGAAATCCTCGCGGGAAACACCGGCTGTATACACCTCTATTTGGGTTATAGCGTCCAATATGTGCCTAAGATAGACTTCATCTGCTTTCTGACTCATAAAGCACTACCATCTCCTTTTCCACATGCGGCCGGATATACGGACTCAGAGCCCGTTCGCTCACGAGCTCCACAGGTCGTTTAAGGCGTCGGCTGAGCTCCTCCTCAATCTGCACCCAGGTTAAAAGGCTCAATGGTCTGCGCCGTGGCTTTTCAAAGAGAACTAATAGATCAATATCGCTTTCGGGTGTCTCCTCGCCACGCGCAAAGGAACCAAAGAGGGCGATGCGTTTCACGCCGTACGGTCTTAGTGCTTCCAGAACAACCTCTTTTAGCTGTTCGCGATCGAGCATTCCTGAAATCCTCCTGTAACCAGAACGATATCGCATCCTAACTCAGCGGTTCTCGATCTTACAAGCGGGCTTCTTATCGCAAGTGAAGTTCCGTTGGGGAGTAGAGAGATTGTGTCGCCTTTGGATCGGGGAGGGCCTCGATCACAAGAGCGCCGCGGTAGTCAATCTCCGAAAGCCCCTCCCACACGGCATCGAAATCGAGGTGCCCATAGCCCGGGACATACCGGTTGGAATCGGCGAGGTGGACGTGGAAGAGCCTGTCCCCGGCGGCCCGGATCGCTTCCTCGATGCTCACCTCCTCGATATTGGAGTGGAACGTGTCAAAGAGGATTCCGAGGTTCTCCGCACCGGCCTTATCTATGATGTCAAGTGCATCAGCCACCGTGTTTACCAGGTGGGACTCGTAGCGATTGAGCGGTTCGAGGGCAATCTTTACGTCGGCGTTATAGGCAGCGCACTCGCGCAAGGATTCGACGAGTAGTTCCATATCGCCGTCCGCTCCGCGCAACGATCCTACGATCACAACCGCACCGAAGGGCTTGGCGAAGCGCATGTGCGCTTGGATCCGTGCGATCGCTCGGTGCCGAACCTCTTCATCGGAGGAGGAAAGAGAGAGCCCTTCCTTGGCCGCAGCCTGGCCGGTGGTGATGGAGAGAAGAGGGAGGCCCTCTATTCCGAGGGCCTCCTTAACCGTAGTTTGCGAGAGCCCAATGGGGTCGGTGATCGCAAGCTCCACCCCGTCGTACCCGGCCGCCCTCACCTTGTGCAGGGCCTGCCGCCACTCTTCCGGCGCAAACGGCGAGAACGGCGTTTTATCCTGAACAGGAACGATCAATCCCAGTGGCCAGCGCATCTACTAGAACCCCCGGCGTGGAAGGGCGTAGACCGGCTTCCAACCAGGTGAACCCGGCTCCTTTAGGTAAGGCTCCATCTCCTCTTTCGTGCGCGTCGTGATCTCCTCTACCGGAGGAAGCTTCCCTGGCGGGAACGCTTCAAGGATCTCGTCGTGAACGAGGGTTAGGTAGCGAAGGATCGCTGCTACCGGTCGTTTCGCCTTCTTCGGGTCAGCCAGTTCGGGTTTCCCTACCGCTCCGTGTGGAACGGCGGCGAGCTCGATCGCCATCTGCCCCTCTCCCTCGGACCATCGGTGCGGACGACTGTACGGGTCGACGGAGGTATCAAAGTGTCCACCAGGCAGGTAATTCTTCCCTTCCCCTCCGATGGCGTGATCCATGTCGATCATGCCCTTCGGGAAGAGGAAGAGCCCAAGCGACGTCTCCGCCTCGGCGGAGTGGACGAAGTCAGTCTCCCACCCGGTTCTCTCGCACGGCACGAAGAACTCGCGCACACAGCGGTGCCAGTCGAAGATCTGATAGATCCCCGGCAGCTGGTAGCGGTACATGAACTCGTGCAGCGCCGATTCGAGCATCCACAGTTGACCGTGGTTGTTGATGATCAACTGCTTGCGGAAGCCATCGTTCCACAGGCCAAGCATCGTGTTGATCAGCGTCTCGCGCACGACTTCCTCAGGCATAATCACCGTTCCGGGCATCCCCACGTGATGATAGGGGTGTCCACCGTAGTTAAGCGGGGAGTACACTAGGTTAACCGGTGCTCCCTTCTTCGCCGTGTATCTTCGCACTCCTTCGATGAGTTGCGTCACCTGGAACAGGTCGTGTCCGGAGCAGGAGTGATCACCATGGCGCTCGGTAGAGGCGACGGGAATGATGACAATGTCGTTCTTCCGTCGGTTCTCCTCTACCTTCGCTCGTGGAGTTGTCTGAATGTATGAGCCGGGAGTAACCATCTCAGAGGGGGCTGGAATACCGTATTCGGCGAGGATCTGATCGATCTGCTCTTCGGATGCATCCCAGATCTCCTTCTTCAACCGCCCGACTTGGGAATCCTCAAATACGACCTGAGGAACTTCTGTTGTAAGCCACTTAGCCATGTCTCCTCCTTTATGGCTTGATGACGATCTTTCCATCTTCCCGTTTGGTCGCCTTCTCAAGAGCGTCGAGCGCCCGGTCGAGCGGGAAGGTAGAAGTGATGATCTTTGAGTTGTCGATTAGGCCAGAGCCCATCATTCGGATGACCGACGGGAAGATGGCATGGCCGGAGTGGCCCTGTGCGCCGAACAGTTGCGCACGACGGACCTGGAAGTTCTCCAGGTACATCGGCACTCGCGTCGCTGCGCGACCAATCTGGGCGATCTTTCCGTTGATTGCCAGTGTTTTCTCCATCTCCGGGATCGTTTTATCAGGTGCTCCGGCCGCCTCGACCGACATGTCGGCTCCCGCTCCGCCGGTCAGATCCATCACTACCTCGGATGGTGAGACTTCAAGCGGATTGTACACCGCATCCGCGCCGACCTTCTTTGCCAGCTCCCGCCGAGGGCCGGAGACCTCAAAGGAGATCACCTTCGCTGCTCCAGACGCCTTGGAGAGCTGGATGGCTCCCAAACCAATCGGGCCGGCGCCGTAGACCACGACGTACGCCCCGGGCCGGAATCCACCCGCGCGTTCGAATATCCCGTTGTAGGCGACACAGGTCGGCTCGGTAGTCGCAGCCACCTCCCACGCCAGTTCTTCGTCGGCGTAGCGCTCGAAGACAGCATCAACGCTCCAGCAGAGCTTCGCCGGGACGACGATGTACTCCGCCATCGCTCCATCGATGGTGAACCCGATCTCTTCTAAGTTCTCACAGTGATTGGGAAACCCGTCGCGGCAGGCTCGGCAATGGCCGCACCATACCATCTCTTCGGCCGTCACTCGATCTCCAACCTTAAATTGCTCCCCCTCCGGGCCAGGGCCTATCTCCACGATCTCTCCGGAGAACTCGTGCCCGATGATTGACGGGAACTTCGTCAGTCCGGGATAGAGGATGTAATCGTCCGCATCGTGTTCGTAGAAGTGGATATCCGATCCGCAGATTCCACAGGCATGAATCTTTAGAAGGACCTCGCCCGGGCCGGGCTTCGGTTGCGGAACGTCCTTCATCTCAAGCTTAGGATGGCGCCATACGTTGAATCCCTCCACCGCTTTGCCTGTCCTCTTCTCAAACTCCGAGGCCTGATAACCCTGCCTAGGCTCCCACTGAGCCGAAAGCACTAGTCCCTTCATTGCTCCTCCTCTGCAAACGTTTGTATCAGAATTATAACAATGCCTCAGCAAATAGCAAATTGCCGCTATTCCGCTTCGCAGACACCTTTCAA
>CAYQFN010000153.1:0-4039 GCA_964416685.1 uncultured Thermotogae bacterium
TTGTTGGCCATGTGGAGTGCTCTTAGATTAAGGCAGTGTTGGATCCCTTCGAGATTAACGACACCTTGGTTGTTGACGGCGAGGCTCGTTAGTCCAATCAAGTCAGTATCTTGGATATCTCCACTCGGCTTCCCGATCGCCTCACGGATTGCTGCGTTAGGTCCTGGATCAGGAAAGTCGACAACACCCGCAGAGACAGAGACTGAGATCATTGTAAGAAGAACTCCGAGAGCCAAGGCTATTCCAATTACAACCGATCCTCCGCTGGTTACACTCGTCAATTGATCGTTGTGTGTCATGATGGTTCAGCGTAGGGCAATAGAATCAGGCAAATCAGTGTATTTGTTGTAGCACGCCAGCTCAGCTGGTTTATTGAGAAAGCTGCAAGACACGATATACCGCCTGCAGCAGACAACAGCAGAAAAGAGGGACGGCTTTCTTGCGCTCCAGATGAGGTAAACATCCTTTAGTTACTGGGTTTCTCTTTTCTACGTACTACGAGGCTGCAGGCAGAACGAAACTCCTATCTGCAGACACGCCGCCTTTAAGTCTCTCTTGTGTAGCCTCGAGGCAGGTTCCGATATCGTCGACTTGCTGGTTTAGCCCCCTTCCTAGCACATGCACTTGATACTTGCCCGGGTTGGATCTAAAATATACGTGCTGTTGGTGGTCTTGCAGTAGTTTAGTTTGGGAAGTAGATTATCTATCACCTGCCTAGAACAATCTGCCAAGATTAGATACACAACATCAGGGAGGTAGATTTCGATGGCAGATCGTGAGACTGGAAGCGTGAAGTGGTTCAACGAAAGCAAGGGATTTGGCTTCATCGAGCGTGAGCAGGGTGAAGACGTATTCGTGCACTTCCGATCAATTCGTGGCGAGGGCTTCAAGACGCTTTCTGAGGGACAAAAGGTGGAATTCACCCTTACCCAAGGGGAGAAGGGCCCACAGGCTGATGATGTAGTCGCGCTGTAGCGTTTCTATAACATAGAGTAAACAGGCGGGCAATGCGCTTCGGCGTGTTGCCCGTTTTTTTTGGCGAGTCTCGGCTCACTTGGCGTCAAATCCTCTCAGGCATGCGATCCACATGAGATGAAATCAAGGCAACAGAGAATTAGAGGGCTTCTTTCACTACCAGCCCACGAAGTTCAGTATGCGTATAATCAGGAGCGGAGAAAAAGTGAAGATCGAGATCATCGGTGCAGAATCTCTAGGAGTGCGCGGCCTGTCCTGTGCAGTTCAACTGGGTGACCGGAAGATCGTTATCGATCCGGGAGTAGCACTGGGCTATCATCGCTACGGGTTGCTGCCGCATCCATTTCAGGTGGCGGTGGGAAGCTCAGTTCGGGAAAAGATTGTCGCTGCTCTAGCGGATGCCACGGATGTCGTGATTAGCCACTTTCACGGGGATCATGTCCCGCTTACCGACGCAAATCCGTATCAACTTGCGGCTCAGCGAGTTCTTCCCTTCTTGCGCACGCCGCGCCTGTGGTGCAAAGGCCCGGACGACCTCTCACTTCACATGCGCCAGCGGTACGACAATCTGGTAGCATTCTTCGGGCGATCATTCCCTAATGCAGAAGGGAAGAGCGCTGGGCCATTGAGCTTCTCCCTGCCTGTGCCTCACGGGGAGGAGGGGAGCAAACTGGGAACGGTGATGATGACCCGCATCGCCGAAGATGGAGAGGTGTTTGTGCATGCTTCCGACATCCAACTGATGAGTGAAGAGGCGGTTGACCAGATCCTGGCATGGCATCCCGACGTGGTTCTCGCAGCTGGGCCATCCATTTATCGACATCCCACAGTCAACCAGCAGAAGATCTCATGGGACAACGCAGTGCGATTGGGGCAAGCTGTTGGGATATTGATCTTGGATCACCATCTGATGCGCTCTACAGAAGGCACCCTCTTTCTGCAAGAGCTGTCGGCCAAGACCGGGCACAAGGTCATGTGCGCTGCTGACTTCATGGGTCGTCGCCGGATGCTGCTCGAAGCCTGGCGTCGGAGACTGTATCGTGAGATGCCCGTGCCGCCTGGTTGGCACGAGGCCTATGCCTGTGGTGAAGTCGACACCAGTGGCTATCGTGACTGGCACGGCTGGCATGTGAATGGCCCGTAACGCCGCCCATTACCTCTTCCGCGTCCCCGAGCAGATGAAGGCGCCCTGCTTCATCTTGATCCAGCGTCCCTCATCAATCCCAATCAAGTTTCCGCATTGACACAGGTCTTTGTTTCCATCCCTACGGGTGTAATCCTTAACGATGCGGCTCTTGTAACAACGCAGCACCTTTCCTTTGCCGACTTTGATGTATTTAAACACCGGCTTTTTACACTTAGCGCATCTGATCGTCAGCATCGAACCAATCCTGATAGTAAAAGCAGTAATCACGCATCGGGCAGTTGGCGCATCTCTTGTGTCGGCACCATCCCTTTCCCAGCCGGATGAGGGCCCCTTCAAAGTCAGCAAACTGGAAGTTTTCGCTTGGTTGCTGTGAATCGACCCCTGCAGGGGATTGAAATATGCGTTCAATCGCGACGAGCCCCTGTGTTGGGGTTGTGCTTTTCTCGATCAATCCGAGGTTACTCGCGGCCAAGATCGCAAGATCACCAAGCGGTGGATTCGCCTTCTCCCAAATTCCCCGCAGCTCACGCAGGAAGATGTTGACCGTCACCGGACCGACTCCGGGAAACGCCAGCAATTTACCCTCCAGATCCTGTGAATCTTTCGCCTGGGCATGGAGCTTATTGAGATCACCGTTGTATTCTTGCTTCAGCTTGTCCGCAATTTCTAAGAGCTTCGTTGCCGTCTTGAAGTCGTAGCGTGCATAGCCTCCAGCGTCAAGAATCTCCACTAATCCATTCCACCCAGTCCGTGCGATCTCCTGAGGGGTAGTCACTTCCCGGGTTTCAAACTCTTTGTAGGTGTTGATCGCGATTGTCTCGCTGATCCGGGCACCGAACAGGACTGCCGCCAAGAACCACCTAAAGACCTGTGCGCTCTCCTTGCTTGCAAGCTCGATTCCCAATTGTCGTGAGAACTGACCGCCCATGGTCTTGATTAATCTTTCTATGAGAAATCGCACTTCAGCCTGTGACATCGCCCCTCCTCAGCCCTATCGTAAGGCTAACGCGAGCTACGGGCCTGGTCAATCCCCTACATGGGTTGAATCCCCGCGCGCTTTGGGGCCTGCTTTCTGCAAAGCCCCTTGGCACACCTTTCGCTTGCGGCGAGGCAGTTCATTGGCTGTTCTGAGGCTTTCTTCCAGGCTCAAAAAGCGATGTGTAGCCAGATGCCGTGAAGTATCCGCTCGTTTCAAACGCAAAGATCTACTTCTTGTAGGCCGGCTTAAGCCCCTTCAACATTGGGTAATGCTTGACGTTGAGTGTTTTTAGCTCTGCATTCTCCGCTTCAGATGTGGCAGCTAAGATGGCGTCAGCCAGTCCGACCTTGTGAGACTTGCCGTAATCCCTCGTGTACAAACCGCTGGCTTTGGCAATCTTGCCAGTTACAGGTAAAACTCGGAACAATGAGATAAAACTGTCCAGGGCGGTTTCTTCCATGTCTCCCTTCACCCCAGCATACAACTCCGCAACAACGATGGACGATAAGATGATCTGGGCAGAGCAGCGGTTGACAAAGCCCACGGCTTTGCTGTAGCCGCGAAGGAAATCAACAAGAACATCTGTGTCGACGAGAAGCGGCTTCTCCACTGTCAGTTCCTGTCCCATTCCGTCCGCAGTGATGCGAAGTCGGAAAGATCCGTACGGTCCTTCCACATTCCAGCAGCCCCGCGCAATGCGGCTTTCCGACGACTGTGCCCCGATTGAGCGATCAAGCGATCGACAGCCTCGCGAATAAGCTCGCTCTGTTTCTTCCCTGCGGTCTTGGCTAGGGCCGCTAGTTCATCACGCTGCCGCTCTGTCAGATATATCTGTGTCCGTATCATAACCTCTGCAGTATAGACCAGTATTATACATCCTCTCTCTACGCAGGGCAGAGCAAGAGATGAGGCTATGAGTAATCCAGATGGCGTACGGG
>CAYQFN010000154.1:0-4032 GCA_964416685.1 uncultured Thermotogae bacterium
ACACCTCTGTGCGAGTCTTGGCGTTTGACCCTTTCTCTTTAGTTACCCACTCGGAGTGACAAAGAGCCGTATTCTATCACTTGCGGTCAAGGGTTTATGATGGAGGATAACCGATAAATCGGGTATGGACCGCTCAAGCCCACTTCTTCTCGCCGAATGAGACGAAGATCGGCAAGCCTACCGACGCGATGCAGACAGGCGTTGTGGCGAATGCCGAGGATCTTCGCAAGTTCCTTGGCCGTCGTCTCTTTGTGCTTAATGACCAATGCCAATGTCTCCCGCATTGGCGCAGCGAGCTGCCCAAGCACCTCCCACCGATCATCGAGCAGACAGAGCATCGCCAGGCGTCGGCGTTCAAGTTTGTGCGAGAGGTCCTCGGCGATCTCCATGCTCGGGGATCGCACGATAAGATAGCGATTGCCATACTCCCCCGTGGTGAGGCGCGCGCAGGAGAGGGCGATCGCTTCATCGGCGAAGGATCCGCTCAGCACTTCGACCCCATCGAGCGAGACGATCAGCCGCCCTGGCTCCGGGATCGATGCGAGCGCTGCAAGGAGCTTCTCCCTCGCGTATCTCCCTTCTAGCCGCGTGCCCAAGCGCACGCCGAACGGTGAAATCTGAAACGTACGTTCATTCATCATGTTCATTGAACTACAGAAACGCCTCCTTGTCAACTGTGGGGGAATCGATTCCAAAGACACGCCGGGGAAGGCGCACCCCAATCTGCACACCGGGAAAATACGGTGCGTCGTACACATCCCCCCGCTCCGCATCCATATACAGGAGAGCCTCTCCGCTGCGGATGGCGAGGAGGCCGTCCCACCTACGCACTAAACTCGCGATCCGCCGCAGCTCCCCGCCGCGTCCAGGATCGGAAAATCGACTCATCCCGTCGTAGACGATTCTATTCAAGGCGCTGGCATCGCTAAGGCCGGCGAACCCCTCGCGTGTGGATAGGCTCTTGCGAAGGCCGATCCCCATGTCCGCCACGGCGAGGAAGATGGAATCAGCGTAGTCCTGCATCGCGGCCAGACCGTGCGGATCCGTAACTTCACCGGTAGCGTTGCTGTGTTGGGGAATGTTCTGGAAGAGCTCGAACATTACCTTCACCAACGCATTGCGCGATTCATCGGTGAGCGGATAGCGATTCGTGAGGCGTTTATCGAAGGCATTCACCAGGTGCGATACCTCTTCCTCCCCTATGATGTGAGTGATTGGTTGCAGGGCATCGGACTTGCTCGAAGCCTCACTCCGCCGTGTGGGTTTGGGATCGTTAATCTCACCGAAGAAGCCCATCGCACGCATCCAACCTAACACATCCTTTCTTGCCGGCCACCACACATGAAGCGACTTCCCAAGGTTCTTTCGGCGACGAAGTGCAAGAACAAGAAGCAGAAGCGCGTAGGGATCGATGAAGTCGACTCGTGTAAGATCCAGATCAACTGAGGACTTGGATGCAATCACCTCGATTACCTGATCGATCGTCTGCACGGTTAGCTTCGTCACAAATCCTCCTCCGCAATGTCACGTCTAGGAGCAATGATACCTCGCTCCGAGGAACGCTTGCTAGTTTCCTTATGTCTTTCCGGGCTACCTGAAACAGCAATCGAGGAGACAGGACTTACCTCTCGCCCGAATACCATGCAAGGCTCACCACGAAGAGCACGAAGGACACGAAGAATGCAACTTGATGAACTGTCGAAGTCTTCAGGATTGTAGTCTGGATAAACCTTTGTGCCACGAGACTTGGAAGCGAGGTCAGGCCCGCACGCTCCTACTCCTTCGTGCTCTTCGTGTCCTTCGTGGTAAAGGCTTCCATAGCACTGTGTTTTCTTGTTCTTTCACCTTGGGCAAGCTTTCCTTGGCGTCCTTTGCGTCTTTGCGTGAGAATCCTTCTGATCTTTCTTATCACTGATTTACTCCTTTGCGAGAGGACGCTCTATTACCCAATGAACCTCCACTGCTTGCTGCCTTTACCTGGCTTCCATGCTTGGGATCGACTAAGGTTATGAGTATGAACAAGAGGGTAGATGAACTGTCCTGGCTGGACGAGCTGAACCCTGAGCAACGCGCCGCCGTCACGCACGGCGACGGGCCGCTGCTGGTTGTCGCTGGCGCGGGTACGGGGAAGACGAAGACGTTAGCGTACAGGGTCGCCTACCTCATCTCGCGCGGGGTCAAGCCGGAAAAGATCCTCCTCCTCACCTTCACCCGCCGTGCGGCGCAGGAGATGCTGCAGCGCGCTTCGCGGATTGCGGAACGCGGTACTCCTGTGACGGGGCGCGTGTGGGGTGGAACATTTCACGCCACGGCAAACAGGCTCCTGCGCATCTATGCGAGCGCAGCCGGTATCAGCAAGGACTTCACCATCCTCGATCAGGGCGATGCGGAGGGTTTAATCGGGATGATTCGCCACGAGATGGGCTTGCACAGCCAGGAGCTGAGATTCCCTCGCAAGCGAACGTGCCTCGCCATCTACTCGCGCACGGTCAACGGATCGATGCCGCTTCACGACGTGCTGGAGAACTACTTCCCGTGGTGCGATATGTGGGAGAAGGAGCTGCGGAGCATATTCAGCCAGTATGTGGCCCGCAAACAGGAGAGGAATGTGCTTGACTATGACGACCTCCTCCTCTACTGGGCCGAGATCCTCGCTAATGAACGCCTGGCCTCCGAACTCTCGTCTCGGTTTGATCACATCCTGGTCGATGAGTACCAGGACACGAACCCGATCCAAGCGCGCATCCTGCGCGGAATGCGCCGCGGAAACGACAACATCATGGTGGTGGGCGACGACGCCCAAAGCGTCTATGCCTTCCGTGGGGCAACGGTTAAGAATATCCTCGATTTCCCTGATCAATTTGAAGGGACAACGATCATCAAGCTGGAGCAGAACTACCGCTCAGTCTCTCCCATCCTAGAAACGACAAACCGCGTCATCGCCGCAGCGAAGCAGCGGCATACCAAGAACCTGTGGTCCCAGCGCGAAGGGGGCGAACGGCCGAAGCTTGTCACATGCAAAGATGAAGCACAGCAGGATGAATACGTCATCGATCGCGTTCTCAGCCACTATGAACAAGGAATCCCGTTGCGCAAGCAGGCCGTCCTCTTCCGCGCCGGTCACCTCTCCGACTCGCTGGAGATCGAGCTGACGCGTAGGAACATCCCCTATCACAAATACGGTGGGCTTCGCTTTCTCGAAGCATCACACGTGAAGGACCTCGTCTCCTTCCTACGCATCGTGGAGAACCCACGCGACGAGATGGCCTGGTTCCGTGCGCTGCAGCTGATCGATGGAATCGGCCCTGGAACAGCGGCGCGAGCGGTGAAGCACATCGCCAAGGAGGGGAATGACCCCAGAGCAATTAGGACATTTCGCGTCAGGCCCGCGGCGAAAGAGATGCTAGCCTCATTTGCTGGCGTGATGGACGACATCATGGGCGGTGACCTCGCCCCAGCGGCGCAGATCGAGCGGATCAGGAAGTTTTACGACCCGCTGCTTAACAAGCTGTACGATAACCCAACAGCGCGCATGCGCGACCTGATCAGCCTGGAGCAGATCGCGGCCGGGTACAGGTCGAGGCGTGATTTCCTCGCAGACTTGCAGCTCGATCCACCCACTTCAACAAGCGATCTTGCAGGCCCTCCGCACAGAGATGAGGACTGGCTCGTCCTTTCGACGATTCATTCCGCCAAGGGATGCGAGTGGGACGTGGTCTACCTCATCCACGCCGCCGATGGATTCCTTCCATCAGACATGTCCACCGGCTCGCAAGAGGAGATCGAAGAGGAACTGCGATTGACCTACGTCGCCCTCACGCGGGCGCGCGACTTCTTGTACATCACCTGGCCGCTGCGCTACTACTTCAAGTGGTACGCCCTCACCGACAGCCACACCTACGCCCAGCGTTGCCGCTTCTTCACCGATGACGTGATGACAACCATCGACGAGGTCCACCTCGAACAGGACCTGATGGATGACATAATTGTGGAGGGCAGCATCGGCCCGGAGGTGGCGCGCCGGATCAAATC
>CAYQFN010000155.1:0-3188 GCA_964416685.1 uncultured Thermotogae bacterium
TATTACGATTTGCTCATCAAGACCCTGCGTGATGTCGTCGCCCACTACGGGACGGTTCAAAAGGTAGGCGCTGAAGCAGAGGAGAGCAAGTAGAAGATGAAGATCGTCCAACGGTCGCTCGTGGTTAGTCTCTTCCTAGTCATTGCACTATCGATCGTTGCTGTTGCCCAAGAGTACAATTACACGCTCACGCCATGGCAGTACGGCGTGGTCGCCTGGGTGCAGACACCGCCTGAGAATGTGCAGGATGTGATCGACCGTGCGGGGCAGGCGGTGGAAGATGTGTTCTCGTTCTGGGGGCAAGGGATCCCCACCACCAGTGGCGATCAGCAGGGTCTGACGCCGATGTCGATTGACCAGTGGAACCTGTGTGGGCACAACGCGTTCACCGCCGGGTTCGTCCCCGTTCCATCGCCCACCTCGCAAGACGTTTGGGCCGTTCCCACGCTCTTCTGGAAAGGGATGCAGGAACTCCCACTGATCCTGATCGCCTTCCCGAGTGCCGATGATCTCCATAACCTCCTCGAAGGCGGCTACATAAGAGCCCAATTCTCGATGGGAAATCCCTTCCTCACTTGGGCCATATCAGGGAGTGATCCGTCCCTTGCCTCCCTGATCAATCGCTCATCATGTATCACATTTGACTACAACGACCAACACCTCTCCTTCACGCTTCACCACGAATTCAGCCACTTCCTCATGCGCTTCCTCTACGAACGTGCGGGAGCCACTGAAGCTTTCTTGCCTCCCCTGATCGACGAGGGGTTCGCTCAGTACACCGCCTATGGCCTAAGCAAGAATGACGACTGGCGCTACTCAAATCTGAATTGGCGTATCATCGCGGCTGCGTGGGCCCAGTCACATGGCCTGTCGCACGTCCCGTTTCACATGCTATACCAGGTGGGACCCAGCCTGATCTCTTTCGTCGTTGAGAGGGATGGAATCGATGGGTTCATCGCTGATCTTCACGATATTCTAGATCCTTCTCAAGGATTCCTGTCTAGCGTCTCCCCCTCCTGGAGGGAGTGGGCTTCCGCATTTCCACTCACAGATGCGGAGGAGGCGTACGCGATCGAACAGATGCAGTTCTACCTGTGCGAATATGTGGCTAGCCCGTTCATGAGCAAAGACACGTGGAGGCAAGTCGACCGGTTACGCTCGCTTGAGGCGAGTACCGATGACATCATCTCCTTCTGGCAGTCGCTATGCCAGCCCGTTCCTAGACCGAGCAACAGTGTTTTGAAAGATCTGCAGGAAAGGATCGGCGATGTGATCTGGCTTGTACGCGTGTCGAAAAACACAAAGCTTGCGCAGGAGTTGGCGGATGACGAGCGCGAACTGGAGACACTCAACGCTGATTGGAGTAGCTACCACGCCTTGCTGGTCTCGATGCTGCGGAAGATCGTGGCCCACTATGATGATTACTGAGCATGACCGTCGATATGCAACTATTAGAGGCATGCCACACGTCATTGAACCGGTTGGTAAAGAAACCCAAAACAACATATACTCGATGCATGAAACAGATCTTCGTTTCTCTCATTCTGGTGATTGCCATTGCCACGGCCTGCGCAGCACAGACGCCCGGTTCTGTTTGGACGTTAAAGATCGATGGCGAGATCGGACGTGGAACCGTCTCCTACCTGCGCCAGGGGTTATCCGAAGCAGAGGAGGCCGGGGCGGGTACAGTCGTGATAGTCTTCTCCACCCCCGGAGGGTACCTCGATTCTGCGGTCGCTTCCCGCGACGCCATCCTTGACGCGAAGATCCCCACGATCGCCTACGTCGACCGCGAGGCGTACTCCGCCGGTGCGCTCCTGGCCATCGCCTGTGAGGAGATCTACTTCGCTCCCGGCGGAGTGATGGGGGCAGCGACGCCCGTCTACTTCGAGTCTGGGACCATGAAGGAGGCACCGGAGAAGACCGTCTCGGCGACGCGCAAGCTCTTCGCCGCCGTTGCGGAGGCGCGTGGACGCCCTCCTGAGATCGCCGAGGCAATGGTCGACCGCGATGTCGAGATCGAGGGGCTGATCGAGAAGGGGAAGCTCCTCACCCTTACCTCTCAGGAGGCCTCCCAGTGGGGTTACGCCGAAGGAGAAGTAGGGAGCCTGGAGGAACTCCTGGAGGCGAATGGGCTCGCCGAATCAGCGGTCGTTCACTTCTCCCGTCGATGGATCGACAGTGTAGTCGAGGCCCTGACCCAGTCGTGGGTGGCGGCGCTCCTGATCACCGTCGGAATGCTCGGACTGATCGTAGAGATGGTTGTTCCCGGCTTCGGCATCCCGGGAATCGTCGGGCTCACCTGCCTCGGCCTGTTCTTCTGGTCCCACTTTCTCGTCGGCCTGGCCGGATGGGAATCGCTCCTCTTCCTTCTCGCAGGGCTTGTAGCGGTCCTCCTTGAGATCTTCGTCTTCACCGCCGTCGACTTCGGCGCGGCCGGACTCGTTGGGTTGGTACTGATCGGGCTCGGCTTCTACACCTCTATGGTCGGTCCGTTCACAGAACCCGCGGAGACGATGCAGGCGATCGGCGCAGTCTCCGGAGGTCTCGTCCTCGCTCTGGTGGGGACCGTTCTCCTCGTAACCAGGCTGCCGAAGACACGCCTCCGCTTCGGCGGGGTGATCCTCTCGCAGGCGATCACCGGTAGAGCGTTCGATAGAACGAAGGAGAGAGGGGCGACGAGCCCGTGGGTGGGAAGGCAGGGAACTGCGGTGACCGATCTTCATCCGGTGGGGACGGGTGAATTCGACGGTGAACGGGTGGACGTCGTATGTGAGGAAGGGTTCTTGGAGAAGGGAACGCCAATCGTGGTGATAAGAGATGATGGCTACCGCAAGGTGGTCAAGAAGAGAGATAAGGAGGCGTAGAGATGACTGCGTACATTGTTGTGGCAGTACTGGCGATTCTTGTTATATGGGTTTTCTTCTACTTCGTGCCCGTGGGGCTGTGGATCTCGGCGCTCGCGGCGAGCGTGCCTGTCGGTCCGATGACCCTCGTTGGCATGCGGCTGCGAAAGGTGAATCCGTACAAGGTGGTCGGCCCGATGATCACCGCATGGAAGGCGGGTTTGAAACCTTCTATAACCGAGTTGGAGGCACATGTGCTTGCCGGCGGAGATGTCCAGCGTGTCGTGCGGGCGTTGATCTCGGCCGATAAGGCGGAGATCGAGCTCAACTTCCAGCGGGCAG
>CAYQFN010000155.1:3198-3962 GCA_964416685.1 uncultured Thermotogae bacterium
GCGATCGACCTCGCCGGCCGTGACGTCTACGGAGCAGTGGCGATGTCGGTCAACCCGCGGGTGATCGAGACACCCAAGATCGGCGCGGTGGCAAAGGATGGAATTCAGCTCTTCGCCCTGGCGCGGGTGACGGTACGCGCCAATATCGAGCGCCTGGTCGGCGGAGCGACCGAGGAGACGATCATCGCCCGTGTCGGCGAGGGGATCGTCTCGGCGATCGGCTCGGCCACCTCGCACAAGGAGGTACTGGAGAACCCGGATTCGATCTCCAAGATGGTGTTAGCAAAGGGGCTCGATTCTGGAACGGCATTCGAAATCCTATCGATCGACATCGCCGATGTCGACGTGGGAAAGAACATCGGAGCCCAGCTCCAGACCGACCAGGCCGAGGCCGACCTCAAGGTAGCCCGCGCCAAGGCCGAGGAGCGGCGGGCGATGGCGATCGCCAAGGAGCAGGAGATGAGCGCACTGGTGCAGGAGCGCCGCGCCGCAGTGGTCGAGGCGGAAGCGGAGATCCCACGTGCGATCGCCGATTCGTTCCGCAGCGGACACCTGGGGATCATGGACTACTACCGGATGAAGAACATTCAGGCCGACACTCAGATGCGCGAAGGGCTCGCCAAGGGAGGGGAAAAGAGAGCTGAGGGGAAGGAAGAGTGATGGAAACCACGTCCCCTGTATTGCGCCTGATCAAGGAGATCCTGCGCGAGGACCCGCGTGCCGCGATCGTCCTCGCGGAGATCCTCGGCCCGCCGCCGGGGCTT
>CAYQFN010000156.1:0-3945 GCA_964416685.1 uncultured Thermotogae bacterium
TGGGCGCACACACAGGTGCGCCCCTACTTGGAATCCATCACCAGAAAGGTTACAAATGATGCAATCCAGAAAGGAGGTACTCGTGTGATAAGATTCCTTCATACCTCGGACTGGCAGATCGGGATGAAGGGCGGGGGGCTGGGGCAAGCCGGAGCACTCGTTGCTAAGCAGCGCATCGAAACGATCGACCGCCTACTCTCAATCGCGGAAGAGCACGGCGCTGACTTCGTTCTAGCCGCAGGCGATCTCTTCGAGGACAACCGTGTCTCGTACAGCGATGTCGAGGCGGTCGCCCGGATCATACGCGACCATCCCGATGTCGAGATTCACGCCATCCCCGGCAATCACGACCTTCCCGGCCCAGGGAGCGTCTGGAATCGCAGCGCGCTTTCGGGGATCCCGAACCTCATCGTTCATCTGAAGGCCGGGCCTGTGAAGGTCCGCAACGGCGTCACACTGCACCCTTTCCCTGTGTTCAGCCGATACTCAAGCACAGATCCGCTGTCGAACCTTCCGAACCTCGCTCAATCGGAAGGGATCCATATCGGGATGGCGCATGGGTCTCTAACGACAGTTGCGTTCGGGAGGGACGAGGAAGGGATCACCCTCCCGCTCGATCCGGCTCACGTAGAACGGGCCGGCCTGGATTACCTGGCTCTCGGTCATTGGCACGGAACGCGGCTGATCGACGCCGATGGCAGCCGATGCCGCATCGCCTATTCGGGAACCCACGAACAGACATCCTTTGAGGAGGTCGATGCCGGGAACATCCTGATCGTCGAGATCGAGGAGAAGGGCTCAATCCCCAAGGTAGAGGTGATCCGATCCGGACAACTCACCTGGGGCAATGAACAGGTGGAGTTCGTGGAGGATGCGAACCTCGATCGTCTGCGCCGGCTGTTAGAGACGGCGAATTTCAACCTGCTTCGCTTGGAGCTGTCGGGAGTTCTGGCGGAGTCGCTCTACTCAGAGTATCAGCGGCTCTTGGAGGGGGCCCGGGCGCGCTTCCTGGACCTGCGGGTCCGAGATGAGAAGCTTCACTGGCAGACGGACGACAAAGCGCCGCTCACCTTGACCGACGCTTCGCTCGAGGAAGTTCTTCGCAGACTGCAAGGGCTCCACACAGCCGGGACAGCCGAGCCGGCAACGGTTCGAGAGGCCATCCGTCTATTTGAGGAGTTCGCGAAGGAGGCGGGCCTATGAAGCTTCTACGGCTAGAGCTCACCGACTGGAGGCAGTTCCGCGGCGGTCCGCACGCGATCTTGTTCGATGACCGCAGCACCATACTTGCGGGGCCGAACGAGGCAGGCAAGTCAACGATCTTCGAAGCCATCCGACGCGCCCTCTTTGACCGTTGCCGGAGCACGGCCCAGTGGGTGCAGCATATCGTTCCCTACGGCATTCGTGGCGCCGTTCCCATGGTGCTTCTCGAATTCGAACACAACGGAAAAGTGCTGCGCATCGAGAAGGCCTTCGGTGGAGCGCGGGGAACGGCCACTCTCTCAGAGCAGAAGGACGGGGGTTGGATGCCGATCGCCAGAAGCCAAGACGCGGATGAGCAACTCCGAGAACTGCTCGGCGCCACGTTCTCAAACAGCTCTGAAGGGGCAGGACCAGAGAACTGGGGAGCGTTCCAGTGGCTCTTCGTCCCCCAGGATGAGCGAGATCTTCCAGCGGACCGCTCCGAGGCGATCGGCCATCTGGGACTACCCCAGGCGGGAGTAAGCGATGACTTCAAGGCAGTCCTCAGGCTGGTAGACGAAGCCTATAAAGAGACTTTCACCCCCACCGGGCGAATTTCGACTAAATCGCGGTTACACCACATAGAAGAGGAGTTGGGTCGGCTCCGGAAAGATAAAGAGGACGTGGAAGCGACACTCCGAGAGCTGGATGAGAAGCGCCGACGGTACGAAGAGATCCAAGATCAGCTGCCCGTCCTCAAGCAGTATGCGGATCAAGCGAAAGAGGAATGGGAGAGAGCCTTAAAGGAACATGTGGACCTCTCAGGGGCTGAGGGGGAGTGTAAGGCCGCCCAAGCGAGACATGAACAGAAGAAGGCCGAGGCAGACGAGGCCAAGCGCATTCTAAAGGAGCGCCTCGACCTAGAGAAGGCGGATGGTGAGGCTGCTAAAGAGTTCTACAAGGCCGGCGAAGAGAGGGCCTCGAAGGTGGCGGAACGCGATCGAATAAGCGATGAGCTGAGCAAGGCTCGCGATGAGGTGCGGGGCTTGGAGAGCCAGCTTGCCGATGCACATCGCTCGTTGCAGGATGCGTCAGACCTTTCGGGTATTAAGAAGAAGCAGATTGAGAAGAAGCGGCTCGCGAAGGTGCGCGATCGGATTCGAGAGATCGAGCAGGAGATCGAGGAACTGAAGGTCCAGTTGATCGGCAAGACCCCGAGCACGGATCTCATCGACCAGATTGCACAACTTGTGGCGCAAGCCGAAGCGAAGCGCGCGGCGATAGGCTCTTCGGCGCTACGGGTCACGGTGAATGAGGCCCCTGACCTTGAGGTTCTGCTCGATGGCAGGCTCCTTGAGGGTGAAACGGGAACTGCGATTGAGGACGTGCTGATCGCGCCACCTTCGGGCGGAAGCGTTCGCGTCGAGGGAGACACGCGCCGAGCGCAGCGACTCGCCGATGAGGCCAAAGAGATCGAGCAGCAAGTCAAAGACCTGTTGGATCCGTTCACGGCCGACTCGCTTCCGGCGCTCCGGGCGCTCCGTGAAGAGCGGTTGGAAAAGGAGGGCGAACTCAGGGCGCTCGAACGAGAGCGCCTCGCCCTTGACAGTCGTCAGCTCTCCGAGATCGATTCCACGCTGGCTCGTCTCGATCAGGAGATTGAGGCGTTGCAAGAGAGTCGAGAGAAACACGGGGTAATCGAGAGACACGATACGCTGTCGGACCAGGAACTGGAACAGCTCGTCGACCGTCTACGCCAAGAGATCGCTGAGATTGATAAGCAGCTCAACGAGACTAGAACACAGCGGGACGATCTGTATCAGAGATTAGAGGAGGCGCGCGACAGAGCGGAGCGGGCGGAAAGCGCGTACCAGGCCGCCAAAGCCCGCAAGGAAGGAGCGGAAGGGTCTCTCGACCGACACCGGGATCGATTCGGGAGCACGGACACGTGCCAAGCCCGCATGAAGAGTACCGAGGAAGAGCTGCAGAAGGCCGAGGGAGAGCTTGATTCCGCGCGTGCGAGCTTAGAGAAGCTAAAGGAGGACGCAGAGATCCGTCGTACGACCGCGCAGCAGAAGTACGATCACTTGCGCAAGCGCGTCGAGCAGCAGAAAGCACGGGCGGAAGAGCTTGCCCGGCGCCTGGAAGAGGCTTCTGATAAAGGTTACTACGCAAAGGCGGCTGACCTGGTACGGCAGATCGCGTCTGAGGAAGCACGACTCACGCGGATCACAACTCGCGCCGAAGCGATCAAGCTGCTGAAAGAGACGATGGAGACGGTTCGATCCTCCGTTGTCCAGAGGGTCGTCGCCCCGATCAAAGAAGATCTCGACGCACGGCTGGCATCTGCCACTCGAGGACGCTACAGGCTTGCAACCCTCGGCGACGAGCTCGTCCCCCAGCGACTGCAGGGGGATGTCGAGTGCGCGTTCGATGACGGTTCCCAAGGACTCCGTGAACTGGTAAACACCCTCCTTCGCATGAGCATCGTGGCGCATCTGGCAGAGGAGGAGCCCCAGGCGCTCATCCTGGACGACCCCTGTGTCCACGTGAGCCGCGAACGCACCGCTCGCGTCGTGGAGCTGCTCAACCAACTGACAGCATCGGGAAAGGTTCAAACCGTGATCTTGACCCATCGAGAGAACGAGTTTGCCGGCCTCGAGGGAAGATTAGTAGAGGTGCAGGAGATCGGGTAGTTACGGCTCCTCGCTGTTTCGACGGATGTTCTCCCTTGTCAAGCTGACAAAGTCGTTTCCAGAGAGT
>CAYQFN010000157.1:0-3930 GCA_964416685.1 uncultured Thermotogae bacterium
GATTTCTTCTGCGGCTCTGGCACCACAGCCGCCGTAGCCGAAAAACTTGGTCGTAAGTGGATCTGCACAGACCTCGGTAAGTTTGCCGTCCACACAACGCGCAAGCGGATGATCGGGGTACAGCGCCAGCTCAAAGCTGAAGGCAAGGACTACCGCGCATTTGAGATTCTCAACATGGGTAAGTACGAGCGGCAGCATTACATCGGTGTCAACCCAAACTTGCGTGAGGAAGAGCAGCGTAAGCAACTGGAACAAAAAGAAGCCGCCTTCGTGGACCTGATCCTGCGCGCCTACCGAGCGGAGAAGGTGGAGAATTTCGCCTGCTTCAATGGCAAGAAAGCCGGTCGCTTGGTCGCTGTCGGTCCGGTGAACCTGCCTGTAACGCGTCTGTTCATTGAAGAGATCATCCTGGAATGCCGCAAGAAGCACATCACCAAGGTGGATATCCTCGGCTTTGAATTCGAGATGGGCCTGTTTCCGAACGTATTGGAGGAGGCGCGATCCAAAGGGATCGACATCGCCCCGAAGTACATCCCCGCCGAAGTGTTCGACAAGCGGGCGGTGGAGAAGAATCAGGTAGTGTTTCATGACGTGGCGGCTGTCGAGGTCAAGCCGCACGTGAAGGGAAACAGCGTGGCAGTGGAATTGACCGATTTTTCGGTGTTCTATTCGCAAGATTCGATTTCCCACGCCGAGGCTTCACTTAAGAATAAGCGGAGCAAGATCGTGGTAGAAAAAGGCCAGATCGTGAAGGTGAGCAAGGACAAGAATGGCATCGTGAGCCGTGAGGTCCTGACGAAGAACTGGACGGACTGGATCGACTACTGGGCAGTGGATTTCGACTTTGAGAGCAAGCGTGAGATAATTCGGGAGCGAGAACCCGAGACTGGTGAATGGGTAGAGAAATGGACCGGGGACTACATCTTTGAAAACGAGTGGCAATCCTTCCGGACAAAGAAAGACCGAACACTGGAACTCAAGAGCGTGTTCCATGAATGTGCACCAGGGCGTCGCAAGATCGCGGTGAAGGTAGTGGATATCTTCGGCACCGACACGATGACGATTGTCGAGGTGACGATATGAGCAAGAAGACACGTTCAATTACCGTGCTAGATTCGACAATTGGCATTAGAACCATTGATGAGACAGACTTCATCAGTCTTACAGATATTGCCCGTCACCGGAACCAGCAACACTCCGATGATTTGATCCGAAACTGGCTGCGCAACCGTAATACAATTGAGTTTCTGGGTATCTGGGAACGGCTCAATAACCCGGATTTTAAACCCGTCGAATTCGACGGGTTTAGAAGGCAGGCTGGACTGAACAGCTTCACACTCACGCCGAAACAGTGGATCGCGCACACCAATGCCATTGGCATTACTTCTAAACCAGGGCGCTACGGCGGCACCTTTGCCCACAAGGACATCGCCTTCGAATTTGCGGCCTGGATATCGGTTGAGTTCAAACTTTATCTCATCAAAGAATTCCAACGGCTCAAAGAGACAGAACAGGCGCAACTGGGATGGGACATAAGACGCAATCTGGCGAAGATTAACTACCGTATTCATACCGATGCCGTTAAGGAGAATTTGATCCCTCAGCAAGTGACGAAAGCGCAGATCAACGCTATTTACGCCAGCGAAGCTGATGTTCTGAACGTTGCGTTGTTCGGGATGACCGCTAAAGAGTGGCGGGGAAGCAATCGCGGCAAGAAAGGGAATATCAGAGATTATGCCAATGTTTCCCAGCTTGTTTGCCTCTCCAATTTAGAGAATCTCAACGCCCTCTTTATCAATGAAGGCTTGAGCCAAAAAGATCGGCTTATGAAGCTGAACGCCATTGCTATCCACCAGATGAGACTTCTCACTGATGACACAGGTATCAAGCAACTTGAGGCGGGAGACGAATAGTGGCCCTACATCCGAATTTCCCAGATTCTCCCCACGCCATCCTAGAGCCCGACATTCGTTGGTTTCCTGCCGATGAGGCCTTGCGCGAAACGAGCATGGAAAAGCTCATGCCGCCATTGGTAGCACAACTGCGCAAGAAAGTGAAGGAATTTCGGGACAGTGGCTACGTTGGTGCAACGGACACCAGCAAGAGTTTGCTCAATTGGTGGTTCAATACTCCGCACATGCTGGAGCAAGCCGATGGGACGATGAGCCAGTTCCAGTACTACTTTGCTCAGCGCGAAGCACTGGAAACCATTGTTTACCTGTACGACGTCGTTGGAGTTCAAGACAAATATGATCTCATGCGCTTCGATGCGAGCGGCCTGGTGTCGGCAAGTATGTTCGATGAGACATGGCGACGCTTTGTTATCAAGATGGCTACAGGAAGCGGCAAGACCAAGGTGCTTAGCCTTGCGTTGGCGTGGAGTTTCTTCCACAAACTCTATGAGCCCGATTCTCAACTGGCGCGCAATTTTCTCGTAATAACGCCCAACATCATTGTGCTTGACCGCATCTATCGAGACTTTCAGGGACTACGGATCTTTTACAAGGACCCGGTACTTCCCGACAATGGGGTGGATGGCCACAATTGGCGCGATGATTTTCAACTTACCTTGCACAGACAAGACGAGGTTAATATCACTAGGCCCACAGGCAACATCTTCCTGACCAATATCCACCGCGTCTATGCCAGCAACGATATCCCGCCTTCACCGGACGATGAGAACACCATGGACTACTTCCTGGGCAAACGACCCACCGGCGCGACCACCGATTCTAAGGTGGATTTAGGTATGATCGTTCGCGATATCGATGAATTAATGATCCTGAATGACGAGGCGCACCACATCCACGATCCGCGCATGGCCTGGTTTAAGTCCATCGAAGACATCCACAACAGGCTGCTGCAAAAGGGCGGTGCCTTAAGCTTGCAGATTGACGTTACCGCAACACCAAAGCATAACAACGGAGCCATCTTCGTGCAGACAGTCGCCGATTACCCATTGGTAGAAGCGATATCGCAAAACGTGGTAAAACACCCGGTCCTCCCTGATGCCGCCAGCCGTGCAAAGCTGAATGAGCGCCAGAGTGCCAAGTACACCGAGAAATACGCCGATTACATCGATCTTGGCGTCATCGAGTGGCGCAAGGCATATGCCGAACACGAAAAGATGGGCAAGAAGGCCATTCTGTTTGTGATGACCGACGACACACGCAACTGTGATGACGTGGCTGAGTATCTGGAAAATACCTATCCCGACTTGCAGGATGCGGTGCTGGTTATCCACACAAAGAACAATGGCGAAGTCTCCGAGGCGCAGTCAGGCAAAGCCAAGAGCGAGCTGGAAGACTTGCGCAAGCAGGCCAATGAGATTGACGGAATGGACAGCCCGTACAAGGCCATCGTCTCGGTTATGATGCTCAAGGAAGGGTGGGACGTCAAGAACGTTACCACCATCGTCGGACTGCGCGCCTATTCGGCTAAGAGCAACATCCTTCCCGAACAGACATTGGGGCGTGGACTCCGCAAGATGTACCCAGGCGGTGTGGAGGAATACGTTAGCGTAGTCGGGACGGATGCCTTCATGGAATTCGTCGAATCGATTCAAGCCGAGGGTGTTGTTTTGGAGCGCAAGCCAATGGGCAAGGGAACCGCATCAAAGGCGCCGTTGGTGGTGGAAGTGGACAGGGAAAATGAGAAGAAAGATCTTGATACGCTGGAGATCGAAATTCCAGTGCTCACACCACGCGTCTACCGGGAATACAAGAACTTGAGTGACCTGGATGTGACTGCAATGGGTCACCAACATGTTCCCTACCTGCAATTTAGCAAGGAGGAACAACGAGAGATCGTCTTTAAGGACATCACCACTGGTGAGATCACCCATACAACGATCCTGGATACGGCCGGTGTTGCCGATTATCACAGCGTGATTGGCTACTTCGCACGAACCATCATGAAGGAACTGCGGCT
>CAYQFN010000158.1:0-982 GCA_964416685.1 uncultured Thermotogae bacterium
CTGGGATGGGCTCAACCGACATGGGGGACGTCAGTCAGGCAGTCCCTGCGATACACGCCTACATCCAGATCTGCGATGAAAACGTCGCTGGTCACTCGCGCGAGTTTGCTCAAGCCGCGATCTCCCAGCGAGGGCTCGATGTGATGCTCATCGCCGCCAAGGCGATGGCGATGACCGCGATCGATATCCTCACCGATCCCGATCTGGTAAAGAGAATGTGGGAGGAGTTTCACACTAGCTGAGCGATATTACCCGTAGCAAGGACCTTAAGCATCCTCTCGCAAAGACGGCGGAGATTCTAAAGAACAGCGGCGGATAGAGAAGAGGGCTGAATCCAAGGGACTCATTGATGGCCTTTGCGGCTTGAGGTCGGGTTAACAAGTGGGCGAAAGGCTTGGCTTGCGGTCTTAGGAAGGCGAATCGGCAAGAGTTAGCTAAGCCTCTTGTCTATTGTGCCGTCCGGGAGCATGTTATCCGGGTGCGGTTCGCCTCGCTCCTCCATTTGATAGCGCACACAAGCTGCCCAATTGCCATGGCAATACTCCTCGATCCAGTGTGCGTCCAGTTTCCCTGCGTCGTAGAAGTACTTCATAGGACACACCGGATACCATTTACACTCCCTTCCGGCACTTGGCATCATCTTCTACCACCATGCCGGGATGTCTGCGCTGATCCCGATGGAGCCATACGGTTGGAAGGATGTTCCGCTGACGCCAACGGAAACGTCGATGGCAGTAGAGAACAGGTCGAATCCGATCCCCATCCCCAGGCGATCGATCCCTCCCGTGGGGACGATTGACAGGCCCCAGCGCGCGTCGATCAGCCAGATTGTTGCTTCGCCGCCGATACTCAGCAGGATCGCATCATCCGACAGCGAGATGTTGGCTGCCAAGGTTGCCCCAGGGGTGACATAGAGCGCCGCTCCAGCTCGCAATACAATCGGTAGATCTCCCCCAAACAGGCCGGAGGCGATATGCATGAC
>CAYQFN010000158.1:992-3920 GCA_964416685.1 uncultured Thermotogae bacterium
CATGACGCTCCCTCCAAACGTCCACTGCGCCTGGTGGTAGAACACCCCCGCGTGAAAGGAGATTCCTGACTGTGTTCCCGATGCGTAGACCACCCCGAGGCCAGCGGTGGCGTCGGCAAAGACGGGAAAGGCGAACGTTCCCCACGTCTCCTGATCGCTTCCCTGTTTGTACATGCTCCAGGCCACAGTGGGGCTGTTCTCCGCGGCGATGGACGCTCCAACTAAGAGTACCGGTTCCTCGGCGGACAGTGTGACGACAAACGCCCCATGTACTCCAGGCAAATCGAGCGCTCCCGCTGCGTTCCAGAGTGGCGAGAGTGGTCCCGAGCCGACGGCAGTGTATGCTGATCCCATTCCAGGATCGATCGGTACACCAACCGCGTTGACCGCTATCAGAAGGAAAAGAACCGCCGCTGCCAGCAGGTGTCTAGTCATCTCTGCCAAGGTGACACAACGTGGAATGCCTCCACGCAATCTGCTTGCGGATCGATGGTGCGGGAGGAGACGTTCGAGTATTGAATCTCGATCCCGGGGACGAATTCCTCCAGCACCTTGGCCACTCCTTCCATGAACGCGCGCTTGTGAATTGCGCACACATCACAGTGTTGCACCCCCGTCTGTCTCTGAGCCACCGGAGAAGGGCAGTAGACATTGTTCTCCGTCTTGAAGTAGACAGTGTCACCGTTTCTCTCGAAGATCGGCTGGTTACCTCCGCGACGGGTGAAGAACTGCTCCAGCAGCAACAAGAGCTTGCCGGGCGGGTCTTGGAGTATCCCCTCCCTGGAGATTACTCTCTCCTTGATCATAGCGAGGAGGAGATCATATCCACTCTCGTACCCACAGGAGAAGTAGTACTTACGCACGGCCGGGTAGGCCGCGTCTCCGAATTCGTCGATCATCGCCTTGATGTCGAGATACTCCTCCACTCGCACCTCGCAGCTCAGGTTGTCGTCGTTGCGTACACGTTCGCTCATCATCGCCTCCCAATACTGACGATAGCAGACGTCCAAGAAAAGAGCAACCCCGCATTGCCGCGCAGTCAGGGTATGGTTTACAATAGACGTCGCGCAATTTGCGAGATCTTCAGTAATGTGAACGAGCTAGTCTGCTATACTTAGCAGGAGAAAGGATTGAGCTGTGAAGCGAGAACGACAGCCGGGTGAGAACAGCGGTCGTGGGCCAAGGGACCAGACCTGACAACGAGGGGATAAATCATGCATATAGGCCTTTTTTCCGATGCCTACCTTCCGGAGATCAGTGGGGTGACGACGACTGTACACTGGCTCAAGGAGGAGTTGGAGAACCTGGGACACGTGGTGTACGTCTATGTACCCCAGTATGAGGGGATAAAGGTGGATGAACCGGGTGTCTTCCGCTTTCGTTCAGGGCAATTCACGTTTCACAAGGCGAGCCGTGTTGCTCTCCCCTACAGCCGGGAGGCAGCGCGAAGCCTCAAAGAGCTGGACATTCTTCATAGCCACACACCGTTTTCCATGGGTTTGGTCGCCGTCAGTGCTGCAGCGCGCTATCACGTGCCGCATGTTCACACCTATCACACGCACCTGATCGAGGACAGGAAATACCTGCCGCGGCCGCTTCGCCCGCCCGAGCGAGAGGCTGGAAAGATCGTCGCCACGTTCTGTAACCGGTGCACGCTCATCACCGCCCCATCGACGCCATTTAAAGAAGAGCTACTCAGTTATGGCGTGCACCGGCCGATCCGCGTCTTCCCGTTTGGGGTGAAGCTCTCACTCTTCAGGCAGCCGCCAACGTGGAATCCGCGTTCCGAGTTGAACATACCCGACAAGGCAAAGCTGTTCCTCTACTCGGGGAGGCTGGCGATGGAAAAGAATCTCCCCTTCTTGATCCGCGCTTATGGGCAGATACACGCGCAGGATCCAACGTCTGTGCTTGTACTGGCGGGTGACGGCCCGGTACGCGAACAGATGCAACAGCAGGTGAAGGATATGGGGATTGCCGATGCGGTCCGTTTCACCGGTTTTCTCGATCACCCTCGCCTTGTCGATCTGTACAAGACCGCCGACTTGTTCCTCTTTGCCTCCAAGACAGAGACGCAAGGCTTGGTCCTTGTAGAGGCGATGGCAGGGGGCACGCCGGCTGTCGCAGTCGGCGCTCTCGGAGTGCTTGATGTGGTGCAGGATGGTGTGAACGGGATTCTCGTGCCCGAGGATGAGGAGGCCTTCGCGGAGCAGACGCTCGCGCTTGCAAATGATGAGGAACGCCTCTCTTTGTTGCAGCAGGGAGCACTCGCAAGCGCCGAAGAGATCTCTACGCAGAATTCGACCCTGCGCCTTCTCGAGGTGTTCGATGAGTGCCTGAATGGCTCGCTCAACAAACTGTAATATGGCAGATAGCTGCACGACAGGTCCTCAGGCTGCAGTGGATTGCATGCTTTTGTATATCAAATAGGAGGAGATAAGTTCTCTTCTTATTAATAGCAGAGACACGAGTGTTAGCTGCTCGGTGGAGGGGCGATGTGGCCGGCGTCCATGAGGATCTTCGTCTCCTGCTGTGCGTGACGGATCTTCATCTCCGCTTCCTCTCGTAGCTCGTCTTCGGTAAGGACGCGCCGAGCGATCCCCTGCTCGATCGCCTTCATCCCAACGGCAACAGCCTCGTTGATGAACACCTCCGTCTCCATCATCGTGGGGACGATGTAGTCCTCGCTGATCCCCTTCTTCTGAGCTGTTTCCGCGATTGCGTATGCGGCGGCAATCGCCATCTCATCGGTGATCGTCTTGGCAAACACATCGAGCGTACCGCGGAAGATGCCCGGGAAGCCGATGGAGTTGTTCACCTGGTTGGGGAAGTCCGACCTTCCAGTGCCGACGATGCGTACTCCCGCTTCCTTTGCCTCCCACGGCCAGATCTCCGGGGTGGGATTGGCCATGATGAACGCGATCGCGT
>CAYQFN010000159.1:0-3861 GCA_964416685.1 uncultured Thermotogae bacterium
TTCTCCCGGGCATCTTTCACCATGGCTCCTTATCGTTTCAACTGGGTAGCTGGAGATACGAAACACAACAGATGGTCGCGCACAACCGCCTGACCGGCACTGGTAGCCGTGAAGAAAGAATAGGCTCTTTGTCATTCCGAGTGGGTAACTAAAGAGAAAGGGTCAGACGCCAAGACTCGGAGAGAGATGTAGAACTGCTTTACCACGAAGGACACGAAGAGCACTTGGGGGGTGTAGTAACCGGTCCTGTTTACTACACTCCCCCGAGGAGTCAAAGGACAAAGCACTTGATCTCGCTTGAAAGCTGTTGATATTACACAACAATTACCGCATTCGACAGCTCATGGATCTCCATTCTTCGTGTCCTTCGTGCTCTTCGTGGTGAATTCTTGGCATCAGTTCCGCATGAACGGCCACTAGAGGTCACTACCCACTCCTGTCTGCCTCGCTGGCACAGGCAGGCGAAACGACAAGGAACCAAAGAATAGAGCAGTTAAAGAAGCTGTTCCTGGCGATCACTGCGCCCGACGTTGTGCTGTTGAGTCGCGTCTTAACGTGGCAGACCGGCTGCTACCGGACTAACCGGTCCACAGAAAATACGAGTACACAGCCGTCAGGATCAAGACGTAGGCCGTTACAACGTAGTACCAGCGCCCCACCATCTTATGCATACGGAATGGCGCGACGTGCAGGAACGATAAGACCGCTATTGTGGTGTAGAGGAGAGCTGCAAAGGAATTGTGGTCCAATACTCTCTCCAACAGGAACACAAGCGCCACCACGAGAGCTGTGATGTCTAGCGAGAGTCCTGCAATGGTACCGTCGTCATCGACACCGAAGACGTCAAAATAGGCGAGCCGGACGACACCTGCCACAACTATCATCAGTGCTCCGGGGAAGAACCATGCACTGAACTGTCCGTAACTCAATAGGATGATGGCCGGACAGATTGCCAGGCTAACGATATCAACCAGGGAGTCCATCTTGGCACCGATGGCCTTCTGAACATCGCTTCTCCCAGGTATCCGGCGTGCGACGGGGCCGTCGTACCAGTCAAACAGAACGGCCCAGAGCATGGCGATGATTGCTGCCGGGAAGTTCCCCAGAAGCGCGAGGTATATCCCGAGAATACCACTGCTCAATCCCAACAAGGTTATGATATTGGGAATGTCTGTGACGACAGATAGGATGGTCGGCCTGTTGCTCATAGTATAATTACCTCTCGCCAATCACGTTGCGCAGGGCTTCTACGAGATTGTGATTCTCGGTTCTTGTGCGGCTGGCAATACGAAGATACCGGTCGGATTCTGGAAGCACCTTCCCTACGCAGTCTTTGACGTAGATGTTGTGTCTTGTGAACAGCCTGCGGGTCACTTCGGGCCCAGACATTGCCTCACTAGGGAGACGACAGAAGACAAAATTCGCAGCCGGTTTGTAGACTATCATCCCGGGAATCGAAGCCAGGCTCCGGTACAGATCATCACGATCATTCCGCACCTTCCGGCAGCTTTCCACAAACTCTCGACGATAGCGAGGCAGAAGTCTCAGAAAAGCTTCGGCAAACCCGTTGACATTCCAGATGGGGACTTCCTTCCGCACTGATGCGGCCAGTTCATGATTCGCAGTAAGCAAGTAGCCGAGCCGTAATCCGCAAATGCCATAGGCCTTGCTCATGCTCTTGAGAATCGCGAGGTTCTCGTGCTCTGCAAGCTCATACGCCATGGTAGACTGATCGGGTTCTTCCACAAAATCGATGAAGGATTCGTCCACGATGAGGATACAGTCTTGACTGGCTAGTTTTTCCGCGAGGCGCAGGAGGTCGGATTTCGGTACCAATAGAGAGGTCGGATTGTTTGGCGATACCACGACCGCCACGTCAGCTTTGCACTCAAGGGCTTCAGCCGCAAACTCATCCACGTCCAGTTCAAAAAAAGGTGGCTCTAGGGCAAAGCTGGTGACTTTTCCTTCGGGAGATGCGTTGGCGTACTCATTGAAAGACGGCACCGGGATGATGAGTTGATTGCACAAGTGTCCTGAGATGATCTTGATGAGCTCGGCAGCGCCGTTGCCCACAACGATTCGTTCAGCTGGCTGATTAATCGAAAGGCCAACAAGACCGGCCAGAGCATCCTGCGCTACAGGATAGCTCTCTATCAAATGGTGGATGTTATCCCTCATATGAGCAAAGACCCCTTCTGGAGGGAAGTAGAGGTTGTAGAGGTACGAATGATCCGTGAACCCATAGCGCCAGTAGCTCCCATGCTCGCGGGAGACAACATCAAACCGCTCATCCGGTGACGCGAACAGGTACTCTGCGTTAACTCGGTCGTTTTCATCGTCGATCTCGAAGCACTTAATGTTATCGCACACAAGCGCTGCGAGATCGTGCTCCTGGCCATACGTAGACGCATGGAAGACGACTTCGTAGTACTGATTCACGTCACCGATGCTGACGCGGGCCTCCAGTTGTGGTACAAATTGTTCACGCAAGAAATCACGACGAAGCAGATAGATGTTGAGGGTCTTGAAAAGCTTGGAGTAATCTAATCCGGGGGGCTGGCGACTTGTTTCCAACAATGCTTGTACATTCCCATCATTGTCGAGGCTGGCAACTGTACCGGACATCCAGGACTGGTACCGGGCGACAGCCGCAATGTTGGCATTTTCATTTGCGAGCAGACGATCAAGCAGCAACCGCTCAAAAAACACATCCGATTCCAGCAGCAAGATGTTTTCGGTCAGGTGTTCGCGAGCGAGCCAAAGGGAATAGATATTGTTCGTTGTCTCGTAGCGGTCGGATTCAATGTAAGAAATTTTCATCCCGCTGAAGGAATCTCTGATAGCATCGTAGATCTTTCCCTTGAGGTGGCCCACAACGATCACAGTTTCCTGTATCCCCACGTCATGCAGATGAGTAAGCGCGTTAACAAGGATCGGTACACCATTTACAGGCGCGAGGCATTTTGGGGTGTAATCGGTGAATGGCCTTAGCCGTTTGCCAGAGCCAGCAGCCAGAATAATTGCCTTGAGCACTGTATTGGAGGATGCCGATGAGGTTCCTATACTTGTGACTGTCATAACCTTCCTTTCCATTGATGTGCATAGACAACTGGCGGGAAAACTTAGTTCCTGTACGATCTTTCAACCGAAAACATAATACCCTTTTCCTACACCAATAAGCAAGCGAGGTCTGCTCGTATTCGGAGCTTGTCGCTGAGCCATTTCGCGTGTTTGCAGGATCACTTACAGAGGCTGCCACATGAACTACACCGCCGCAAGCGTACGGTGTAGTTCATTTGTGGCCTCCTTGTGCATGTGCATGGTACACTTACGTGGTTTGGTGCTCGACAACGAGGAACGAAGAGCACGGAGGGCGGAACTCGGAACGGGGAACGCGGAGCTCGGAAAGGCAAGGGCTCACTCACCACGAAGGACATGGAGGGCGGAGCGCAGAACCCGGCATGGAAGAATCAGAGTCAATTCAGGAGGATGAGGTGACAGAACCAACGCTTGTTGTCATGGCAGCAGGAATTGGGAGCCGCTACGGCGGGCTGAAGCAGATCGATCCGATCGGTCCGAACGGAGAGATCATCATTGACTACTCGCTCTATGATGCCATTCGAGCAGGCTTCACCCGCGTCGTGTTCATCGTGAGAAAAGAGATACTGAAGGAATTCTCCGCACACATCGGCGGCAAGCTGCAGGGGCGCTGCGACGTATCGTACGTCATCCAGCGGCTCGATGATCTTCCGCAGGGATACCCTGTACCCGCAGAGAGGACAAAGCCCTGGGGAACAGCGCACGCAATCTACGCCTGCCGCGATGTTATCGATGGGCCGTTTGCGGTGATCAACGCAGATG
>CAYQFN010000160.1:0-3832 GCA_964416685.1 uncultured Thermotogae bacterium
ATCTATCTTCAAGTGAATAGACAACACAGCCTCACCTCCCGTTTCGAGTACATTCTTGGTGGGGCAATGTGCCCTCTTGTCAGTTGATGTTTATTCCAGTATACTTAATGGGCGTGAAAGGAGGTGAACAAGGGAATATGGTCAGCAGAGTAAATACCTTATCCATCTACATTCCCAAGAGCAAGATGGAAAAGCACCCTGTGGATAGACTGATGAAACTCGCGCGTTCTAAGGAACGCTCCATCAATTATTTGGTTGTGGAAGCGATCATTCAGTATCTCGATCGCGAAGAAAAGAAAAAGCAGTAGTTTTACTGTGTCACTTTTAGCTTATTTATAATTAACTTCTTGTGGCTAGTCATGGTGGTGTCGCCCGAGGCTTGCTCTGATTTTCTCCAGCCTCTCGCGCAGAGCCTTCTCGCTGCCTCGCTTGGTAGGGCGATAGTAGATTCTACCGAGAAGTGAGGGCGGAAGACAGTCCATTTGCGCTATCCCCTCCTCGTAATCATGCGCATACTTGTAGCCCTCTGCGTATGAGAGATCCTTCATCAGGCTAGTGGGGGCATTGCGCAGGTGCAGGGGGACGGGTTCAATGGGAAGATTGCGCACGTCCTCACGCGCTGCGTTCAACCCCACGTAAAGAGCATTGCTCTTCGGTGCACACGCCAGATACACGGCGGCCTGCGCCAGTGCTAAGTCGCACTCTGGCGAACCGATGGCGTCCACTGTCTCCCGTGCCGCGAGCGCGATCTCCAGGCCCTGTGGATCAGCAAGGCCGACGTCCTCGCTTGCGATGCGGATCAAACGCCGCGCGATGTAGCGCGCGTCCTCTCCCCCTTCGATCATCCGCGCCAACCAATACAGGGCCGCATCGGGATCGGAGTTTCTTATCGACTTGTGAAGCGCCGATATCAGGTTGTAGTGTTCCTCTCCACTCCGATCGTAGTTGAGGCCCTTGCGCTGCACCGCGCGCTCGACGAGCGACACATCGATCGTCTCACTTGTCGCGATCGAGCTGACGAGTTCAATTGTAGTCAGTGCTCGCCGCGCGTCACCATCGGAGAGGGCGATGATGGCCCGCTCCGCCTCGGGAGTGATCTCGAACCTGCCTCCAAGCCCCTTTTCATCATCGATCGCCCGGTGGAGAAGCCCCTGGATGTCATCAGAAGAGAGGGCTGAGAAGACGAACAGCTGGCAGCGCGACAGGAGAGCGGCATTGAGGACAAAGGACGGGTTCTCCGTCGTCGCACCGATGAAGATGATGCTGCCCGCTTCCAGATACGACAGTAGGATGTCCTGCTGATTGCGCGTGAAGCGGTGGATCTCATCGAGGAAGAGGAGATCTCGTTTTCCTCCCAGTTCAAAGCTTGTGCGTGAGCGTTCCAGGACCGCCTTCACCTCCTTCACTCCGGACAGTGCAGCAGAGAGGTGAACAAACTTGGCTCCTGAGCGATGTGAGATGATCTGTCCCACCGTCGTCTTTCCGCTTCCGGGGGGACCCCAGAACAGGAGCGAGCGGTAATCGCCCCGCTCGATCAGTGTTCGCAGCGGCCCGCCCGGGCCAAGGATCTTCTTCTGACCAACAACCTCATCGAGATCGCGCGGACGCATTCGCTCGGCGAGCGGGGAGTTTCCGCTTTCAGCAAACGGAAGGTATTCCATGTCTCACTAGTCACCCCTTCGATCTTGCTGCGTTTATCAGGTCGACGTACGCTCCGTTCACCAGGTCCGCAGGCTCAATACGCAATTCATGCATGAGCGCCAACGCGATCTCCCTTCCCGCCTCTATCGACTCGCCCTTTCCCAGGACAACCTCCAGCTCTACGTAGGTTCCCAGTTTCTCCACCTCGTCCAGGTGCACGCGCGTGTTGCCGATCATGAACAGCGTGCGGTGTTTGCGAACTTGGCCGATGATGCCAAGACTGGCTGCAAGGACCTCGCGCAGGGAGCCCGGATCAGAGGTCCTTGATAACAGGTAATGCGACGGCTTCGGACCGAGCGTGTCGCTACGATCGTAGAAGATCAGTTCACCATGACCCTGCGAGAGGACTCTTAGCTTCAGCCGTCCGTGATCGACGGCGAAAAATGTATCGTTTTGATAGATCTCCTCACCGGTTATGTCGCTGATCATCTCCACTCGCTTCCTAAAAGAAGCGAGATCTGTCACCATTGCTTTTATCTCCACGTTTGTTGGCATGATCAATCCCACCCTGAAACGTCATACACAAGGTGCGATGCTACACGGACTCGCGCTTCTGTAGCGGGGCAGCTTGTCTGCCACGTTTCGTTTCCTCGTTCTGTCTCTCCGCGTCTCCGTGTCAGCCCATCACCCCATTCTCGCTCAACTCTACCCGCTCTGTTCAAGGTAGGCCTCGATAAACGCAGTGATATCACCATCGAGCACAGCATCGACATTCCCGGTCTCGTAGTTTGTACGGTGGTCCTTCACCATCTGGTAAGGGTGAAGGACGTAGGAGCGAATCTGGCTTCCCCACTCTATCTCCTTGAGGGCTCCCTGTATCTCCTCGATCTTCTTCGCCTCCTGCTCACGCAACAGCTCACCCAGGCGCGCCCGCAAGACGCGCATTGCCGTCTCCTTGTTCTGTCGCTGGCTACGTTCGTTCTGGCACGAGACAACAACCTTCGTCGGAAGGTGCGTGATGCGCACCGCCGAATCGGTGACGTTGACGTGTTGCCCCCCGGCACCGGATGACCGGTAGGTATCGATGCGCAGATCCTTGGGATCTATTTCCAATTGCTGTTCCTCCGTCATCGGAACGACAGAGACGGCGGCAAAGGATGTATGGCGCCGATGAGCAGCATCGTACGGCGAGATGCGTACCAGCCGGTGCACGCCTTTTTCGCTTTTTAAGTTGCCATAGGCGTAGCGACCGCTCACTTCAAGCATTGCGCTGCGAATTCCGGCCTCCTCACCGGCGCTTGCGTCGAGCAAATTAGCCTTGTATCCCATCCGCTCGCAGTAGCGACCGTACATGCGGAGGAGCATCTCCGCCCAATCCTGCGAGTCGGTGCCCCCCGCGCCAGCATTGATTGACAGGTAGCAATCAGCAAGGTCGTATGGGCCGGAGAAAGTCAATTCAATGCGGAACGCGCGCAGCTTCTGTTCAAGCTCCGATACGCGAGAGATCACGCTGGACAGCTCCTCCTCGTCGTCTATCTCAAGCGCCATCTGATGGAGGACGGTGACATCCTCTATCTCTTCTCGTAATGCGTCATAGCGGGAGAGAAGCGACTTGTTCCGCTCCAGGCGACGGCTGACATCGGTGGCTTGCTCCCGTTTCTCCCAAAAACCGGGCGCAGCCATCTGAGCCTCCAGCGCAGCGACCTCCTTCTCGATCGCTGGCCGGTCAAAGGTGATCGCCGATCCTCGCGAGCATCTCACGCATCCTTGAAAGTCTCTCTTCGTCCATCCGTCCTCCTAGATTGTTAATGTTGAGTCTTTGCATGCTCCAAAATGCCCCCTCTTTATAATCGCCTGCCGTCCTTTCCACAAGTACACGGCAAAGAGCAAACGGTGATTCCTCCTTGGTAAGCCACCAATCGCGTATTACTATCCAATAAGCGAGCAGTGCGGGACAGATACAGCAGTGAATGAAGCGCGCAGCGCTCGGTAATGCCATCTGATATGCCATTTTAGATCCTTCATTCCATCCAACGAAAAACAACAGGACAACTCCCGCCATTGCCAATGGCATGCGATAAATGGCACGCTTGCTTCAACTTGAGATTCCCTGTGGTCTTGCCACAGGGTTTCCCTATCTCCCTCTCCTTGGTAGGAGAGGGTCGGGGTGAGGGGAGATAATGAAATCCCG
>CAYQFN010000161.1:0-3771 GCA_964416685.1 uncultured Thermotogae bacterium
ATCAGAGATGAGAAAGTGAGTGGCCACTGCGTAGACTGCGCCGAGGGAGGCGAGGACCGCGATCATAAGGCCGAGGAAGAGCTTGTAACGGAGAGGCATTCCCTTAGTTTTCGTGTTCATCACCTTCCATGAGAACAAGCTTGTATCCCACTGCATAGACCGTCTTGATGATCCTCGGAGCTGCTGGGTCCGGCTCGATCTCCCGCCGCAGGTTCATGATGTGATTGTCGATATTCCGTGTCAACGGGGGCGTCGTATAGCCCTGAACCTCTTTAGAGGCTGCAATCGAGTGAAGACGTGGTTCGGTTGGCGCACGAGGAACGCGAGGAGGTCAAACTCGGTTGCAGTCAAGTCGATCGGTGCCCATCTCGCCGCACCTCGCGTCCGGAGAGGTCGATCACGAGATCCCCGATACGAACTGGAGCTTCCACAATTGGACCCGAGACGCGCCGCAGGAGTGCCTGCACGCACAGGACAAGCTCGCGTGGGAAGAACGGCTTTGTTATGTAGTCGTCTGCGCAGATCTCGAACCCGACGATGCGGTCGATCTCTTGCGAGCGGGCGGTGAGGATCACGATCGGAACTTGCGAATGGCGACGAATCTCACGCGCAACGTCGATCCCACTGATACGGGAAGTCCAAGATCGAGGATCACGAGGTCTGGCTCCTCCGCCTCGAACGCCGAAAGCGCGCTCTCCCCGTCGAACGTTGGAATCGGGCATGCCCCGCTTCGCGCAGGTAATCAGAGACAGAGGCCACTATCTCCTGCTCGTCGTCGACAACCAGTATCACCCTTTTCATGTCGTCCAGTGCATCATCCAGGTGCGCCCAAGAAAAACCGGTGCAGCTACCACTTCGTGTTGCAGTTAAATCCAAGGGTCTTCAACAGCTCGGCAATCCCACTACCGCGGTGGGCATCTGTGAAAACCGCCTTCCCGTGAGGGTTAACCTGCGCATATTCAGTGGAGATCACCTCAGGGGCAACGTTGAGAACACTGGCCAGATCGATCTTGTTGATAACCAGAAGATCCGTCTGCGCGAAGATGCGCGGATAGCTCTGTACAACGCCATTTCCCGCGGTTAGAGGGATTATCACAAGCTCTTCGCTCGTTCCCAGTGGGTAGTCGACCGGAGAGATGATTCCCGGGACGTTCTCGATGAACAGGACATCGATCGCGTCCAGGTCGAAGCTGGAAAGGGCGCTGTTGAGGGCAAACGCATCTAAGTATCCGTCATCGCTTGTGCTGATGTTCGCTGACTGGGCTCCGCATGTTAGGAACCTCTGATGATCCGTGTCTCCGGCAGCGGCAGTGGCGATTGCTCCAACCCTCAGCCCGCAAGAGATGAGGCGCTCAATCAGCTGTTCGATGATGGTCGTCTTTCCGCACCCCGCCGTGCCCATCACATTGATCGCGCGAACTCCATTCTCCTTCAGCAGATTGAAATTTGCGTCGGCAAACCTCATCTGGCGAATCAGAAGCTCCTCGTGATCGGTAACATCCATTACATTCTCCCCCTCATGACTCATGATAAGGCGGCGTGTGAGTTGCTGCAAACGGGAAATGATCAATAATAAGTGACAAGTGATGAGAAAGGCGTAAGCATTCTCGCACTGAGAAAGGAACAAGCATTTACCTAGCGAAGGCATGAGATAGTGGAGGTCTGTGTTGCCATCTGGGTTCAAGCCTGAGTGTACCACCGTCTTTAAACGGCTGCCTTGACCTGGAGGCGCGAGTATTCATAATTGACGCAGATCGTTTTCTCTTCAGGAGGGCTGATGCGGCAAGAAAGATCGAATGCGGATCCATTCTCGCTGTTCATGGAACGGCATCCACGACAGGGACATAGAGCGCTTGAGCTTAACTGGGAGGGGCAGGACCTCCTCGGTGCCGGGAAGATCAAGGCGGCGGAGCGAAAGTTTCGAGAGGCGACGCAAATCTGTGAGTGCGCGATCCCGGCGCTGAACAACCTCGCCCTCTGTGCTCAATTGCGGGGGGATACCAAACGAGCCATCCGCGCGGCGCATCGAACGCTCGAGTTTCATCCAACTGACGTCTTTGCTCATTGCACCCTTGCGGAGTGCTATGAGGAACTCGCACGCACGAAGAAGGCACGTTCCCACATCGAACGGGCGTTGACCTTCCTGGAAGACCCTGATGTGCCCTTGGACAAGCTGCCCAAGGTGATCGAGGCGCTGGCAAAACTCGGGTGGGATGAGAAGATCGAGCAGGTCTATCGATCCTACAGCGAGGGGATAGGGATCGAAGACGTATTGGATGGAATGAGTTGGTTTTACCTCGGAGTGGCGGCCGCCAATCTCGGCCGGGTAGACGAAGCCATTTCCGATTGGCAGCGAGCACGGAGAGAAGATCCCGAGATGGCTATTGCTGAGCTATATGCCGCGGTTATACTGCTCATTCAAGATGGGAAGGTTCCGCCGTTCCGTTTCTCGTACCGCCTCGATCGTGGCGAAACGCCACTCGATCCGAAGCATCCCCCTGAGGGCCTCAAACCAGTGGTGGCCAATGGCCTCTGGAACAAGGAAGAAGATGATGAATATCACTACCATGTAGTCGAGTTGTTGGGAATGTGGGAGGACGCGTGGGCGGAGGAATTCCTGCAGCTGATCCTTATCCAGCCTGAGCTTCCTGATGATCTCAAGGTGCATGCGGCGACTGCGCTGGTCGACCGAGGAGCGATCGGTGAGGATGAGGAGATCGAGATGTTCATCAAAGGAAAGAGGCGTAAGGTTCTCGTAAACCGAAAAGAGGTCCCTTCTTCACCTCCTGCGGCGGTAAAGGAGTTCGAATCAGGAGTGGCCCTTCGAGGAGCAGGGGATATCGCTGCCGCGGAAGAGGCGTACCGCGAGGCACTGAGGATCGATCCGGACTTCGCTGAGGCGATGGTCAATCTGGCAAACATCTGTCGCAGTACTGACCGTCTAGAAGAGGCTGAACACCTCCTCGAGAAGGCTATTGCCCTGACGGGAAGCCCGACCGCGATCCTAAACCTTGCTGCACTGTATCTTCTGGAGCAAGAGAGGGTGGAGGAGGGGCGCGAGCTGATATCCTCGGTCTCCGTCGAGGATGTTGATGCCGATATGCTCCCAATGTACTACCGAACTCTCGGCCAGTTACATATATTCGATGGTGACTTCCCGGCTGCTAGAGCAGCATTCAAGAAGCTTATCGCCCTCCAGCCAGACAATACGATGGCAAAGCGTCTGCTCGACCTGATTACGGGGGCTGAGGCGTTCAGAAATGATAGTATCGTCCTTAGAGAGAGGCGCAGGGCTCGTTATCTCAGGCAGCCGGTCGACCCGGAGATGCCGCTGGTGATGGCTCTACACACGTTGACCAAGGATAACCTGATCGGAATTGCTCACTGGTACGACCTTTCATATGGGGCGCAACGCAAGGCCGGGATTGCTCAAATGATCGCCGACTATTTGCAGGATGAAGAGGTAGATATCTGGGCGGAGATACCTACCGACGCGTATGATGTACTTAAATTCCTCCGTAGTGTTGGCGGTAGCGCACCTCTGGCGCAGCTGGAGGAAAAGTTCGGCAGCACGGAGGATGACAGTATCGACTGGAGATACGATTCCCCTCACTCTGCGATTGGAGAACTCCAGGTGAGAGGGATCGTATTTGTCGGACAGAGCAACAAGGAGACGATCGCCTTCATCCCCAAAGAGCTTCTGGGGCAACTTGCGCAGGGGATGTGATACCGCGAGCTCGACTCGACAAGTCTCTGATGATCGGCTAACTT
>CAYQFN010000162.1:0-3743 GCA_964416685.1 uncultured Thermotogae bacterium
CTGGATCATTCTCGCCTCAAATTGATATGGATGTTTGGAACAAAGAACGAGCGTTCATGGAGAGATTGATGCAAAAAGGGCCCATTTCTGGTGGACGAGCGTGGAAGCGTGAAGACCTGCATGAGCGACAATGATAAGGTGCTTGTCGATACTAACGTCCTTGTCTATGCTTACGATAGATCCGAGCCGGAAAAGCAAAGGCGGGCATCGTGGATCTTGGATCGTTTGGCCTCAGCGAGAATAGGTGTAATTGACACCCAGATTCTTGCCGAGTTCTTCGTAGCTGTAACACGAAAGATATCAATTCCGCTAAGTATCGATGAGGCTTACGAGCGAATTCAGAACTATGCTGGGTCCTGGCCAGTCCTCAGGATATCGGAAATGGTCGTTCTGGAAGCTGTTCGTGGAGTGCGTGACTATCAGTTCAGTTTCTGGGATGCACAGGTTTGGGCAGCTGCCCGGTTGAATCAAATTGCCGTTGTACTTAGTGAGGATTTTAACACTGGTTCTCAAATTGAGGGAATTTCCTTTGTCAATCCGTTCTCTGCAGACTTCCGGTTTGAGGAGTGGATGTCCTATAATTGATGAGGAGACTGTCGGTGCAAGAAGAGGCGGATAAACGTGCAAGAGCGTGATATGGAGAGGTTGGATGAACTGAAGTCGGAGATCAGTGCTGCGTACGATCGCGAGCCGCTCGATCTGCTAGTGAAGAACGTACAGCTCGTTGATGTGTACAGCGCTGAGATCGTAGCGACGAACATCGGGATCAAGAATGGACGTGTGGTCACGATCTCTCCCACGCTCCCAAAGCTCCCTCCACTTGCGGTGATCGACGGTGAGCACAAGTATGCCATCCCTGGGCTGATCGATGCGCACGTGCATATCGAGACGACCCTCCTCACTCCCCCGGCTCTTGCTGAGGTGATCGTTCCTTGCGGAACGACGACCATGCTCATCGATCCGATGGAGATCAGCAACGTCGCGGGTCTGGATGGGCTCCTCGCGTTCATCGAAGGGATCGATCGCCTTCCTTATCGGATCTTCATCGAGGTCTCATCGCGCGTGCCCACTGCTCCGGGTCTTGAAACGACGGGCGGAGCGCTCGGGGTTACGGAGACGGAGCGGCTCCTCGATCTGGATGCGGCGGTCAGCCTAGGAGAGCTCGATCCAGCGAAGATCGATACGTTAAGCGATGAGCACCTGCTGAAGATCATCGCCGCGCACAAGCGTGGGAAGATCGCTAATGGCCATGCGATAGGTCTTTCCGGCTCAGGGCTGCACGCCTACGCTGCGGCCGGGCTAAACGACGATCACGAGTGCGTCACCTTCGATGAGCTGCGAGCTCGCCTTGCCGTTGGCATGGGGGTGATGGTGCGCGAGGGGTCGAGTGAACGAAACCTTGATGCCTTGATCAGTGGCGTCGTGGAGCACGGCACCGACACGCGAAACCTCATGTTCTGCACGGACGATAAGCACACCTCAGACATCCGCGCCGAAGGGCACATCAACTACAACGTCAACCGCGCGATCGAACTTGGCCTGGCGCCCATGGAAGCGATCCGCATGGCAACGCTGAACACCGCCCAGCACTTCCATATCGAGCACCTGCTCGGTTCGATCGCTCCTGGCCGCTACGCTGACTTCATCCTTGCATCATCGGTCGAGCATATCGAACCGCAGCGTGTTTTCGTGAATGGAGAGCTTGTGGCGCAGGGAGGAAAACTTGTCGGCAGTGTGCCGCACATCGACTACCCAGACAATCTGCGCCACACGGTGAAGCTGCATCACAAGCTTGTTGACGATGACTTCGTGATTCGGAGCGACAGTGATTCGATCCGCGCTCGTGTGATCGATCTCATCCCCGGCCAGATCGTAAACAACGCAATTGAAGCGACGCTGGCGGTGAAAGACGGCATTATTCTCCCTGACATCGAGCACGATGTCCTCCCGATGTTCTGCGTGGAGCGCTACGGAAAGAACGGAAACATCGGCCGCGCCTTGATCCATGGCTTCGGCCTGAAGAAGGGAGCGATCGCCGGGAGCGTGTCACACGACCATCACAATATCGTCGTTGTCGGCGTTGATAGGCATGACATGCGCGTTGCCGTTGAGGCGCTCGCTGAAGCGCAGGGCGGGTTTGTCGTCGTTGATGATGGAGCGGTGCAAGCGATCCTCCCACTCCCGCTCTGCGGCCTGATGAGCGAGGAAAAGACGGAAGTGGTCGATCGAGAGCTTGCCGAGGTTAGGAAAGCAGCTCAGAGCCTTGGATGCCCGCTCGACACCCCGTTCATGGCACTATCGTTTGTATCGCTTCCCACCGTCCCCGCTCTAGGCTTAACCGACCGTGGACTGATCGATGTGCTTAACCACAGTATCGTGCCGCTTTCAATCGAGTAAAAAACCCCGCCGCAAGCACGCGGTGTATCAAGAAGCTTTGTAAGAAGCACGCCCTAAGGAGTGGGAAATCAACCCCTGTAGGGGACTGATCGATCGACATCTACTGTAGAGGAAGGCTTTGTATTGACATGATCACGTCATATTGCTATGATGGTTGCTAGGCTGAATAGCAACCTAGCCAATAGAGGGTGGTTTGCGTGCAGTTTCACAAGGTGAAGCCGAAGAAGGTCGCGACTATTGTCGCTGAGCAGATCATAGAGACGATCAAGGACGGCAGCTTCCCAGTGGGGAGCAAACTCCCATCGGAGTTTGAGCTCGCTGAGCACATGGGGGTGAGTCGTCCGACGATTCGTGAAGCGCTCTCCGCTCTGACTGCCGTTGGCCTGATTGAATCGAAACCAGGCAGCGGAAACTACGTGCGCAACGGGACCTCTCTTATCGATTCGATCGGAGAAGAGGCCGTCTTGGTCTTGGAGAACGAATCGAGCTGCATTGAGATCATGGAGGCGCGTGGCCTGTTCGAACCGCCGGTCGCTGGCCTGGCGGCAAGGAAGCGAACACCTGACGATGTTAAGGAGCTGCGCTCTCTCTACGATAAGTTGGGGAAACTGGCAAAGAAGGGGGACTTCGATCCGTACTTCGCCGCAGATAAAGAGGTCCACCTGGCGATCGTCACGGCGGCACACAACAATCTCGTATCCTCTGCGTTGATCCCGCTCATCAATACGATGGATCAGAAGCTGTACCGCGAGTTCACGCAAGACTACTACTTCAAGAATCAGCTCGGTCTGGAGGATGTCGCTGCCCTGCACGACGATCTGATCGGAGCGATCATCGATCAAAAGACCGATATGGCTGTGGAGAAGATGAAGCTACACTGGGAGCGGATGCAAGAGGCGGTTTCTTCGCGATAGCGCGTTTGGAAAAGGAGCAAGGATGAATCAGCGCAAGTTGTTGGACCTGTTGCCCCGTCTCACTCCGATACTCGCTGTCCTCATCGCTCTTCTTGTCGGTGCAGTGATGCTCGCCCTTTTGGGGACGAATCCCTGGGAAGCGTACAGGGCGCTGTTTATCGGTGCGTTTGGAAGTACGAACGCCCTTGCCGATACGGTCGTGAAGGCGACTCCGCTCCTCTTCGTGGGCCTGGGCATCTGCATTGCCTTCCGCGGCGGAGTGCTGAATATTGGCGGAGAGGGGCAACTCGTAACGGGAGCAATTGCTTCAACAGCAGTTGCCCTGGCAATTCCCACTTGGCCCGGATGGCTGATCATCTTGCTTGCTCTATCTGCAGGAATGCTCGCCGGGGCGATATGGGGAGGCATCGCCGGTGTATTAAAGGCCCACCT
>CAYQFN010000163.1:0-3098 GCA_964416685.1 uncultured Thermotogae bacterium
GACACAGTTGCCGTCAATGTAGCAGATGGTGAGAGGCATGTAAGCTGTCGATCTACTTGGGCTTCAACTGCCATCGGGCTAGTCGCAATCTTCGCCTTATCCTCACTTGGCTGCTCATCCTTCATCTGACAGAACCACTTGTACGACCCGGGAGCCGCTCTTGTCGGTGTCGCCGCAGGTTCTCCACCCGGCAGAGTCTCCGTTACGGGCGTTTCTGTAAGCCAGTGTGCAACGATCGTCTTCAGCGTCTCATAGCCCACGGTGTAACCGCACGTGTACGGCACCGCCGCGCTCTGCTGCCAGAAGGCGACAGCGCGCTGCACCTGCGGGAACGATATGTTGTTAGACAGCGTGACATCCAAGGAATCGTCCGAGGCGTCCCAGCGTGATATTGCCAGGATCACGGGCAAGCACTGCCAGATGTGGACCGTGTCTTCGCCGGTGACGTCGTGCTTACCACAGCCGAGTGCCGCGGAGATCGTGCCGACAATCCTTGTCTCCAGTCCGCAACACCCTCGGCAATCCATCCCTTCTGGCGGCGTGGGAGCAGTCTCAATCTGGTAGACGATCGTTCTCTTCTCCCCTGCGGCAAGGCGCTTAGGGTAGATCCACTCTGCGTGTGAGGGGCGATACACGAACCCGTCGTTCTTCAATGGGGTGACATGCCATCCAGCGGGGAACCACTCTTTCAGTCCGGCACCGTAGGCGTCATGCTCAGCGGTCACCTCCACCGTGACGAGAAGCTGTCGCGCTTGAATCCCCGGATCTAGGCAGCCATTGGGGAGTAGAACCGTATCGCTAGGAAGGAATGTCGTGATCGTCCGCACCGCCTGCAACGCAGAATCGTCTCCTAGTGGCAAGACTTCATCGACTGGAGTACACGTCTCGTAGTAGGAGACGATCTTCTCCATGAGCGTAAGGTCGATCGTCTCACCGCCGGTGGCGGGAATCACGCCATCCGTCCTCCACAGATCCATTGCCCGTGCGAACTGTTCGCGCGTGATCTTCTGCCCAAGACGGAGGTCTACCCTATCCACTGGGTGGTCCTCGCTTGCTGGAACGAGATGGGTGATTGCACTCATGACAGGAAGAGACGACACCACCTCTATATCTGAGTCACCGACCACAGTGGTCTCGAATGCGGGGACTTTGCTCTGAAAAACCCCTGTTATGGAGAAGCACTCTGGCAATGTATCAGCGTACAGCTTCTCGGCTGCGGGGATAGTGACCTCGTAGCAAATGTCGATCTTTGACCCCGCTTTGACTTTCCCGCTAAACGTCCACTGCGTTTGAGATCGCTTGAACGCAGCCCCGTCATTCTCCAACGGATGGATCTTCCAGCCGTAAGGAAGCGACTCTTTGATCCCCACACCCTGCAGATCCTCGCCCACTTCAACATGCAGCGTTACCAAGAACACACTCTCAGGAAGGGCACACGCGGTGGAGATAGTGCGCACCACCAATAGATCCGAGCTTGCAGGGGGTTGAGCAGCGCCCAATACCCCAAGAAAGGCCAAACACAATAACGTCAAACCCAGCGCAATACGCCGAACCATTTTCGTAGACAATGTCGGTCACTCCTCAGTTTAGTTCAATACAAGTGGTAATCTACTCCTCAAGATAGTGTACCCTCATTCGCCCCTTGCGGTCTGTAACAGGGATCACAGCCGAGACGTTTCAGACCCCCAGCACTGGACATCGTCTAATACCGACCGAATACTGGCACAGTAGCGGCGGTTTGGGTATCTTAAGGCAAGCTCGAAAGCGAGGACGATATGACAGACAATAGATCACACAGCACAGAGAATACTGAAGCGGATAAGCAAGGAACAGAGCACGTCGATTTCATCCGCCAGATCGTGGCGCAGGACGTCGCTGATGGAAAGAACAACGGACGCGTGCACACGCGTTGGCCGCCGGAGCCGAACGGCTACATCCACATCGGCCACGCCAAGGGATTCTTGCTCGCCTACGGGATCGCCAAGGACTTCAATGGCAAATTCAACCTGCGTTTCGACGACACCAACCCCGCTGCCGAGGAACAGCAGTTCGTCGATGGGATCATCGAGGACATGCGCTGGCTCGGTGTTGACTGGGACGATCGCCTCTTCTTCGCCTCCGATTACTTCGAGCAGCTGTACGAGTGGGCAGAGTACCTCATCAAGGAAGGGAAGGCGTATGTGTGCGACCTGTCCGCAGAAGAGATCAGCGAGTACCGGGGTCGGGCAATCCATGAGAACGGCAAGACGATAACCCCGCCGGGGAAGGATAGCCCGTATCGGAACCGCAGCGTGGAGGAGAACCTCGACCTGTTCAAGCGGATGCGCGCCGGGGAGTTTCCAGACGGGGCGAAGACGCTACGTGCCAAGATCGACATGGCTCACCCCAACCTGAACATGCGCGATCCGGTGATGTACCGCATCCTGCGGGCCACCCATCACCGCCAGGGCGATGCTTGGTGCATCTATCCCACCTACGACTGGACGCACGGCCAGTCCGATGCCATCGAGGGGATCACCCACTCCACCTGCAGCCTGGAGTTTGAGAACCATCGTCCGCTCTACAACTGGTTCCTCGATCAGCTACCGATTGTCAATCGCCCGCGCCAGATCGAGTACGGTCGCCTCAACCTGACCCACACCGTAATGAGCAAGCGCAAGCTGCGCCAGCTCGTTGAAGAGGGGCACGTCAGCGGATGGGACGATCCCCGCATGCCCACGCTGCGCGGGCTGCGCCGCCGTGGGTTCACCCCAAAGGCCATCCGCGACTTCATACATGGAATCGGAGTGACCAAGTCCGACGGGTACGTGGATGTCGCCTTCCTGGAATACTGCCTGCGCCAGGATCTGAACAAGCGCGCGCAGCGTAGGATGGCCGTGCTCGACCCGCTCAAAGTAGTTATCACCAACTATCCTGAGGGGCAAGTAGAGGAGCTGACGGCGATCAACAACCCAGAGGATGAATCTGCAGGAACGCGCCAAGTCCCCTTCTCCCGCGAGCTGTACATCGAGCGGGAGGACTTCATGGAGGAGCCACCGAAGAAGTTCTACCGACTCGCCCCCGGGCGCGAGGTGCGGCTGCGCTACGCCTACTTCATC